>JABUFB010000010.1:300000-445983 GCA_013314775.1 Armatimonadota bacterium
ACGGGACCGTGCTCTGCTTCTACGAATGCGGGCGCGTCACTGACGAAGGTGATGACCGCTCTGTACGCCTGGCCCGCTTCGACCTGGACTGGCTCCTGGGCGCATAGGGTACGCGCTGTGACCTGCCTTACTGGGTCTTCAGGCCATACTTGTACAGCATCTTGATGAATGACGCCAGATCGCCTGCCACGGTCTCAGTGTTCACAGGCGCCCTCGAAAGCCCCTTGCTGCAGCTGAGCCCGCTGATCACCATCTCCACCTCGCTGGCCGCCAGGCCGCCAGCATCCAGGCTCTGCTCGGCCAGGCGCATCTGATCGATGGCTGCCTGCAGCCGGGGCGGTACAAGCGCCCTGGCCTGCTCTGGCGTTAATCCCTTGGACTTCGCGATTGCGTCGATGTATGGCTGTACTTGGCGGTCGAACTCCTTGGTCGCCTGCCGCATGCCCTCGGCCAGCTCGCGCTCGGCCTCCATGATCCTCCCGGCCTCGCGCAGCTTCTTCGCCTTCTCCACACGCTCAAGAACTTTGATCGCCGCCGTGTCGCCCAGGTCGTCGGCATGTCCCGCCAGTTCTCGGGCGATGGCCATGGCCTCTTCATCCCCGGCCGCCGCCGCGGCCAGAATCTCCCCGGTCTCCTTGTTCACGAGCCTCTGTGGGTCAACCTTGCCCGTATTGTAAGTCTCGGGGTTCCAGCGCCCGGTGATGGCGTGGTCCAGGTCGTCCACACCCAGTTCGGTTCCACCCATGTACCTGCCGGTCACGGAGCGCAGGTTCTTGTCGTAAATTGGTTTGACGATGTCATGGTGCACATCTTGCAGCTTCTGGATCGTGCCGTCGGGGCGCTTGCGGCAGACCTCGTACCACACGTCCCGGTCGCGCCCGACCTTGGAGGCCTTATTGCCCGTGATCTCTCTGGCCCGCACGAAGATCTGGTCCTCGGGGCAGTTGAGCTTGTTCGCGTAATGTTTTGCGGCCTTCTGCACTCCAGGTGAGTTCCGCAGTTCCTTGATGGTTTTCATGTCCACCAGGCGATTTTGGGCTTTGATGGTCCGGTTGACCTGCAGCCGCAGGGAGTCCGGAATCTTCGGGTTGTTGATCAGCGCCTGGGCCGTCTTGTTCTGCTGAAGCTGAGCCACCAGCCTGCGGAACTCCTTACGATCCGTGGTCTTCGCGAGCCGATCGATAAGGCGTTGCGCCATCTTCTCGTCAACCTTGCGCATGAGCCGCGCGGCAGTCTGGGCGGCCTCTCGCTGTCGGGCAAGGGTAATTCCGGTTGCCTTCGAGGCGTTGGATGCCCGCCCTCCCCACAGGTGTCGCTCCTTCGTGAGACCCTCCCAGATCCATTTCAGACCCTTGTGCAGAGTGGCCTGTTCCATGCCCAGCAATTGCGCGAGCTTTGCTTCTCCCGCTGCTCCCCACAGGGCCGCTTTGTTCCCGATGGCAGCCAATATCTCCCGGCCTCTCGCGGTCTGAAGGGCTTTCGCAATCCCGTACGGCCCGATAGTGAGCAGCGCGTTGAAGGCCATCCGGCCGGCGGTAATCTGCTCTCCGGACAAGCTCTCGCCGTTGTAGCCGAAGTAGGCAACGCTGTCGAACACCAGACCGGCCGCGGGCAGCATGCTGATTGCCTGCTCCGTGAGCTTCTGGTTGGCCTGTATCTGCAGAATTGCACCCTCCGCGGCCTCCTGAGCAGCCTGGTCGAACTGTCCGAGGGCCTCCATGCGGGCCTTGACGCCGGCGGCGATCATCTCCGGGTCCCCCGATGCCAGGAGCTTGAGCATCCAGGCATCGGCAGCATTTTTCATGCTCTCCTGCCACTGCTTGTCTTTGGCCGGGTCACCAGTCGGCCCGCTGCTCAAGCCGAAGGACTGCAACCAGCCGGGGAGTTCCTCGGGTGACTGCACCCTCCCGGCTTTCTCGCGCATGATCTTCCACATTTTCTCGATGTTGGTGGTGTCCACGCCCTGCATCTTGAGGCGTGCAAGAAGCTTGCCCATCTCCTCAAAGAACTCCTTGGAGCCGGGCTTCAGGTGCTCGCCGTAACGTTTGAGTTTGTCCGGCAAGCGGAACTTCACACCGATTTTCGGGCGGTTCGTGCAATACCAGTCCGACTGGCGCTGCTGGACGCAGACGCACCCACCGCGGGGACGCGCTGTCGGACGCGGTGGGAGCAATCCGGGGTCTGATCCCGGCGGCGCCTGAAGTGGAGGCGCACTACAGTCCCACTGGAACCCCGGCGCACTGGCGATCCCGTACGGTGGGACTCCCTGCTCAAGCGGCGGGACGGTGATGTCGTCGGGCAGGATCTCGTCTCCGCCGGTGCCGTCGTAGACCTCGCTTTCAGTCTCGGTCTCATCCAGCGGAGAGTTCTCGAGTTCCTCAAGGATCGCGTCATCTTCAGGACTGATCTCGGGCAGCGGCTCGTCAACGAGCTCCTCCTCAGTCTCATCATCAGCCGCGCCGCCACCAGCGCCGCCGTCCCCCAGCGGCGCACCTTCAGGCGGGATGACCTGATTGCCGTCCCCGGAGACGTCTACAGGACCGACGCCCTCCACATCAACAGTGGTCCTGGCAGGCTCGCCTTCTTCGTCCTCATCGCCCCGGTCTTCTCCCCCGGCAGGCTTATCGCCGCCGCCCGCGTCTGCGGGCTGCTCAGGTCGCTGAACGCCTCCCTGTCCTTCCTGCGGCGCCTGCCCCTGGTCCTGCCCTTGCCCATCCGCGCCGCCTTGACCTTCCGGTGCCTGAGGGCCCTGCTGCGGCTCGTCACGCTGCTTCGTGCAGTCAACGTCCACCGTTGCGCTGCCGCGCAGGCCCTTTGCATTAGCGGCGAAGACCTCCAGCGTGTTCTTGCCGAAAGACAGTCCCACAGCCAGTTGGGCCTTGCCTTGGACGGGCTTCGCAGTCACCCACGGGCCGCCGTTGGAGCGCACCCCCACCAAGACGCAGTCTGGTGCGCATGTCACGCTCACCTTCGCGGTCCGGGCGTCAATGCGCGCGCCCGCAGCCGGTTCGTCGATCCGCACCTGCGGAGCCGTTGCGTTGACGGTCACCGAACAGGTCTGGGTAGCGGCATTGCCGCTGCCGTCCACGGCGCGGAAGGTGAGTCGATGCGGCCCGGGTTGCAGAAGCGACTTTGCTACGTAGTTACCGCCCTGGAACCCCAGCGGCGACCAGAGTCCACCGTCGACGGACACACTCACCCGCGCGATTCGCACGTCGTCGGTGGCTTCGACTTTGAGCGGTACCACAGGGTCCTGGACTGTTGCGCCGTCGGCGGGCTCCAATACCTTGAGTGTTGGCTGCCCCGCATCACCGGGGACGTTGAGCGTGATGTACGCCTCGTTGTTGATGGGGTTCGCATCTTGACCCTCGCCTTGAGGGTCTACAACCATGCGCAGCCGGTGCTCGCCGGGAGTAGCATTCCAGATCAGCCGGACGGGCGTCGATCCGCTGGCCGGGATGTACTCAAAGCACTTGAAGTCAACTTCCACCGGGGTCTGCCCCGGATCTGCGACCTGCAAGGACACGCCAACGCAGTATCCGGGCACCGCGCCGAGATTGCGCAGAACGACACTGACCGGGACCTCTGCCCCACCTTTCACGTCTCCCTCCGCACGCATCTCGGAAGACGACAGCGCAAAGTCCGGCTTGTCTGCGATGATGCTGCTCTCCTCGCGAACCTTCTGCAGCGCCTCCTCGCGGGAGGTCGCGATTGTAAGAGCACGGGTGTTGGTGAGTCGCGCGTTCAGCTGGAAGTTGCTCGTCACCACATAGTGTCCACCGCGCAGATGGGTGGACTGGATCTCTACCACGTTCGCGCTGGGGGACCCGTCGGCGCCGAACTGAATCACCGTGGGCGGAACCTTGAAGGTGTAGTTGCCCTCGGGCAGGATGTCCTGCAGCTTCCCAACCACGGTGCCGTTCATGACCACGTCAACATTGTGTTTCTCATAGCCGTCGCGAGAGCCCGGCAGCTTGAAGTCCATCTCCAGCCAGGTCTCCAGCATGTTGGTGCGGTCCCAGCCAGTCTTGGTCTTGATGCCCGAGTAGTCGAACTGCCCGTCATTGCCGATGTCCGCGTGGACGAAGTCCACCTCGCCATTCCCGTCGGTGTCGTCGCCTACCCAGGTGATACCTTCAATCTCATCCACTACGTTCCAGCGATCCGGCTTGCCGTCTCCGTCGGTGTCCTTTGGCGACTGCTTCGCGGACCAGTCCACCACAGAGGGGTTCAGCAGTGCCCCGGCCAGTGCCCGGGCGCCCATGAGGTCCGAATCGTCGTAGGCTCCCGCATTCCCGCTGTCCGTGGGCGCGAGATCCACCGCGTACACCTGCTCTCCTTCCTTCAGGGCCAGTTCCACGGGGTGAGATGTGGGCTTCCGCAGCGCAGAGGCAATGACGTTGCCCTTGACACCGGTGTAACCCTCGAACAGCACGGGGCGCACGAGCACTTCCATAGATTGCCCGGCGGGGAAGACGCCGTGGTCAACCGCCGGATCAACGGTCAGTCCTTCATTGTCGCTGGCAAGAGACAGATCGGTCAGGCTATCGCCCGCATTCGTGAGTCTGAGCTTCATGCCTGTTCCGGACTCATCCGGCCCAAGCTCCTCCCAGACCAGCTTGACTTCGGGCAGGCGCACTTCGACCGCCACTTCCGCCTCGTCCGAGTAGCCGTTATCCGAGGTAATTCGCACCGGCACCGTGTGATTGGGGGTGCAGACGTCCTGGGCGCTGAAGACCAGCATGAATTCCCGCTCTTCACCGGGCTCCAGGCTGAAGGGCTTGCCCTCGGAACCCTCGCCCACAAAGCCCAGGAGCAGGTCAGGATCGGCGGGCCTGCCGCAGACGAGCTTGACCATCATCGGCTGCTCGGCGTGGTTGCGCACAGAGATCGGCACGCGCTGGTCGTAGTCCCGGTTGATCGTCGCGCCGTAACGTGTGCGGCCGAAGGCGAGGCCTTTCACCCGGGTCACGGTTCGCACCGGCCCAGGTTCTCCACGCCCGAGGGGCTGGAACTCGTAGGCCTGCCCGGCCTCGAGGCCCGTCAGGAGGACTGCATGCTCCCGGCCATTGTCCCCCACCGCTTCCTGCCAGGCCTCGTCACCCTTGACTCGGTAGCGGACCCGCGTTGGCCCGAAGTCCCGGCCGATCCAGCTCACGCGGACTGCATTTCCGGTAACCACAGCGGAATCGGTGGGAGTAAGGTCGAAGTACTCCGACACACTGAACTCGCGCTTCACCGTTGTCTGCAGGCCGCTCTCATCCGCGGCGGTTACGGCGAGGGTGTGCTTTTCGCCAATCAGGTCGCGCCAGGGGATGTGCGCCTCGAAAGGCGGCGCGTAGTCGGTCTCGATTGCGCGGCCATCGACGCTGAAGGACACCCGAGCAATTTTCGCACCCGACCAGCTCATTGCCCTCGCCTGGGCCGGCAGATCCGCGTCCACTACCTGGCCCTCGCCCGGGTTGTCCACCCGCACATAAACGCCTTTGCGGCGCTTCGGCCCGATGGCCTCAACCCAGATGGGCATCCGGGTCTTCGCGCCCTGCTGCGACTCCATGAGAACTGTCGCTCTGTACAGGCCCTCTGCCGGATAGCGGAACGTCGCGGGGGCATCCAACGGGATGTCCACATCCGGAGTGCCATCCGAGTTGGCGTCCACTTGCACCGCAGCGGCGCGCTCGGCATTCCCCAGTTCCGCGCGGGTGAAGCTGACCAGCGTCGGGTCGAAGGGATCAGCCTGCGCGGTCACGCGGTCCGCGCCAATGGGTCTGTCCTCCAGGTCGAACTTGACGAATCCGGGTTCGGGAGATGCGCCATTGTCGCTGAAGTCCTGAATCCTCAGGCGGTAGCGTGTGGCGCCCTTTGCTTCGAGTTCCGCCTGGAAATCCCCGGTGATACCCCACTCCGCAAGCTGCTCACCGGTGCGGTCGTCGAACAGGAATGCGCGCACCCACAGCGGCCCCGGCCTGTTGATGGTGATCCGGAACTTGCCCTCTCTGGCGACATTGAACACAAAGTGATCCTTGTCGCCCCGCTGGTCCAGGTAAAACGCCTGCGCCTCGCCGGGCGCGAGAGTGCGGAGCGGGTCCGATGCCAGGGGCTCTTTCTCTTGCGGCTCAGCGCGCTTCAGGATGGCCCTGACCGAGTACGGCCCTGGATGGCTGCCGTTGTCGCTGAACTCGCGAACCACCAGGAAGTACTGGCCCGATGCCAGCGGGATCTCCCAGTTGGCGCCCCCACCGGTTACGCCGAGATCCGCGATCTGTTCCGCCTTCTCATTGAAGAGCAGCAGCCGCGTCCATAGCGGGTGCGGCAGATGCTCCACCTTCAGCACCCCGGGGAAGTCCAGCTGGATCTGGTACCAGTCGTCATCGCCCCTGGGCATAATATTGGCCCGCACCCATTCGCCAATCTCAAGAGGCGATGCGGTGGCGGGCGTGTCATTTCGGCCCATCGCCTCGAGTTCGTCACACGGCTCCATCCAGGCGCTCAGGGTGTAGGGGTTGGGGCTTGAGCCGTTCTCGCTGAAATCACCGACCCGGACATACACAGTCTTCGGGCCGTCTACCTCAAACACGGCCTCCTCGGGCCCTTCGCCGGTCTGGCCGTTTTCGGCGAGCACATTTCCATTGCCATCCAGTACCTTCGTCCGCATCCAGATTTCGGGCGCCTTGATGAGACGGGCGTGAACCCGGCCCGCGCAGGGGATCGTCAGCGTGTAGTAGTCGGCATCGCCCTTCGGAAAGACAGTGTTGGCCACCGACTCACCGAGCGCCAGTGTCCTGACCGATGCGACCCGCCCCTCAGGCTGCGCGGTGTCGTCGAGCAGGTCGTCCTCGATCATCTCCATGCGCATGGTGTACGGCTCGGGGGACGACGAGCGGTCGCTGAAGTCCATCATCCGGACGTAGTAGACGCCGGGCGAGAGCTGAATATCCCCCAGGCCGCCGGAAGTGTGCCCCCAGTCATCGATAACTTTGTCCCGGTCGTCCAGAACCTGTATGCGTCGCCACAGTGTGGTGAAGCGCGGCGTCGAGAAGCGCACCACCGACGGTCTCCTGACCTCGAACCGGAAGTAGTCCCGATCTCCCCCCGGCGCGATGTGGCCGCGCACTTCCTCCCCGGCCCGGATGGTCCGGGCCTGCATGATCGTGTCGTTGGGCTCGAACGGGTCTGGAATCCAGGTGCAGACGACCCGGAAGAAGGTGTCGGTCAGCACTTCGGAGTCGTTGCTGAACTGCTCAAAGCAGATGATATAATCGCCCGCAGGTAGCTCGCCGCACTCCAGGGACCTGGCGGCGTCACCACCGGTAAGCCCCTGGTCGGCGATCGCGGTCCCATCAGGCTTCAGAAGCCTGATACGCGACCACTCGGTGCCCACGTGTGATTCCAGGCGCACTCTCGCCGGTATTGGCAGGCGGAAGCGGAAGTGGTCCTTGTCCCCGGCGGGCTGTATCCTGAGCTTCACCGGAGCGCCCGTGACGATCTGCTGGGCCGAGGCGATCTCGTTGTTCGGCTCCTGTTCCTCGATGAGCCCGCTCGGGTTCACACGCACTTCCACGACGCCTGATCCGATAGTGGCCGGCACCGCGGTGGGCTCATAGCCGCCGCCCTCGACGTACACAGTCACCTGTGGTCGGCATACTGCGACCGTCGAGGTCCGGATACGCCGACCGCCCCACCCGTGTGCCGGCTCCTCGTCGTTGTACCCGTGCTTGCCGCCAAAGACCCAAGGGTCATCAGCGAGATCGAGGTTGATCTTCCCGCCGACGTTCGGGTCTCCGCGCATGTACAGTTCCGACCACCGGCCGCTGAAGGTCTTGCCTTCGCGAGACAGCGCGCCTTTCATCTCGCCCTGCCAGGGGAGGAACCTGCCCACGGCGCCATCGCCGTCGCGCTCAAAGGACAGGAAATAGCCCGGGTCACACCACCACGTCCCGATCATCGTATCGAAGGGGTCTTCGGTATCCCAGTTGAGTCGCCCGACCTTCAGGCCCACGAGGCTGGCGCTGCCATCGCCACCGGTTGTGCCGCGGGTGATGACACCGTGAGGCCAGGCCTCGGCGACTGTCACCGTGGCCCCGGGCACCGGAGTGCCGGAGAGCGCGTCCTTCACTACCACCACGATGACGGCCTCGTCACTCTCGCGGGTGAGGGTGTAGGTTAGCGCTTCCATCTCCGGTTTCACTTCGGTCTCGAAAGTTCCTGTTGCGCAGCCCGGAGCGGAAACCTCGACAGAATACGTCCCCGGGGGTACCTGGAGCACCGTGAACGTGCCGTCCCAGCCGGTCACCCACTCGTAGCTGCCCTGTACTGCCGACGGGACCTTGACGGGCACCATCTTCAGCCGGGCACCGGCGATGGGCCTTCCGTCCTCGATAACAACCGTGCCGGTGAATCGCACCGGTGCCACCGGGGTCAGCAGGATCTCCAGGGGCTCGCGCTGGCCTGGGGGAAGAGTGAGCACGCGGGTGAGCTTGTTCCAGCCGATATGCTCGATGCGCAGTACCTGCTTGCCGCCCGGAACGCCGTCGAAGGTTACCGTCCCGTCCGGCGCTGTGCTGCAAACCCTCCCTCCAAGCGTAACCGCCGCTCCACCGATGGGCGTCTGATCTTGAGCTGATTTGACGCTGATGACCATTGGACCGGGCGATATTGGCGGGTCGGCCCCCCACGCAGTGTCTGGTGGGAGGAGGGACAATGTCGCGAGAATAATCGCGCACAGGGACAACAGTCGGCTCAGCATCTGGCTCTTGCCTCCATCTCGGGCTTCTGTCGCTCCATTGCCGGTCGAAAGGTGACCCGTGGATAGACATTTCGAGGAAAATCTACAGAAATCCTTCAGGTAGTGCATGTTATCTCGCATCAGGGGCACTGCTGCACGAACAACTGGCCTTCTCTCGGCCACAAAGTCGCCTCGGAGTTGCGTCAACTATCTTCTGCAAATTGGGGCCGCGGTATCCCGCCACCGTTCCTCGCTGGCCTTCCAGCGCCTCGTTCCCAGGCGGTGAATAACGCCGAAAAAGCGCTCAGCAGAGGCTCGAACACTCCAATAGCACTCCGGTGAGGGGACGCCCCCTCATCGTCTGCCCCCTGAGCTTGCGATTTCACCGTGGGGGTGCCGCACAGCACCGCTATTCGCGCGGTCGGCTGTGAGCTTGCGTCCGCGAGGCACAAGGATTCCCGGGGGTTTCAAAGAAATAGTAGCGTGTTTTGGTCTGTGGGACTGTGCTCGATCTGGAGCCGGCGTCCGTTCTGTGCACAGGCCGGAAACCGGGCGGCCGGCAGATGGCCAAGGGGGTGTTGCGATGTTGCAGGGCGTCGATCTGCCCGGACTCCAATCGCCGGGTGACCACCGGCGAAGTCGTCTGACGGCGCCCGCTGCACTCCTGGTTCTCGCAATCGCGGCGGTAACGGCCTGGCAGGTCTGGCGAAGCGAAGACCGTGACATGCGACAAGTCGCCCTCACCGAAGCCCGAATGGTTGCCAGTTCCGTCAACTGGCGCCATTGCGAGCAACTCAGCGGCACCATGGCTGACCTGGGAACCGCGCCCTATGACAGGCTCGCAGAGCAGTTGCGCCGCATTCGAAAGATGCATCCGCGGTGCCGGTTAGCCTACCTCCTGCGCCAGGACGCAAACGGCGCGGTCATTTCGCTGGTGGATTCGGAAGCTCCGGGCAGCCCTGATCACTCCCCACCGGGCCGGGTCTTGACCGCCGTCGACCCCAGCATCACCCAAACCTTCACCACCTGGCAGGGCGCCACCTGGGGCCCCGTCCGCGACAGATGGGGCGTCTGGGTCCGCTCAACCGCGGCAGTGCTGAACCCCGACACCGGGCAGCTTGTGGCTGTCCTGGGCCTGGACACCGATGCCCGGGACTGGAACAGGGTACTCCTGGCTCACGCCGCTGGGCAGGTGAGCTTGGTTCTGCTCATCGGCATTGTCATCATCGTGCTGCTTGCCTCGCGTGCGCAGGCCAAGCGTGAGAACCGCGAACTCGCACGTTACGCCTCGGCCCTGGCGGAGAGCGAAGAGAGATATCGCCGCATCGTCGAGACCGCCAACGAGGGCATTTGGGCGATGGACGGCGAGATGCGCACGACGTACGTGAACCGCCAGCTCACCGAATTTCTCGGCTACTCACCCGAGGAAATGCTGGGCCGACGAGTGGACGAGTTCATGTTCGAAGAGGACCTGGAAGAACACGCGAAGGAGATATCGCGCCGAAGCCGTGGGGAATCCAGCCGCTACGAGCGAAGATTCCGACACCGCGACGGCAGCGTGCGCTGGCTGGCGGTCTCTGCTACACCGATCATGGATGCGCTGGGTCGGTTCGCGGGCTCCTTTGCCATGTTCACCGATATCACCGAACGGCGCGCGATTGAGGAGAAATTGCGGCAGCAGGCCCTTGTACTTGACCAGATACACGACTGCGTAACCGTCACCGATCTGGACGGCGTGATTACATACGTCAATGACGCTGAAATCTCCACTCTGGGGTACTCCCGCGAGGAGCTCATCGGCAGAAGCGTGCGCCAGTATGGCGACGACGCGGCCAGGGGAGCAACCCAGGAGGAGATCATCGAGAGAACGCTCCGGGACGGGGAATGGCGTGGCGAAGTCGTCAACTACACCGCGGATGGCAGAGCCGTCATCCTGGACTGCCGAACGCGACTGGTGCATGACCTCTCCGGGAAGCCGATCGCCATGTGCGGCATCGCGACGGACATCACCGAACAGAAACGCGCGGAGGAGGCATTGCGGCAGAGCCAGGAGCGCCTCCAGAGCATTCTGCGAGTAGCGCCGGTGGGGATCGGAGTCGTCCACAACCGGGTGTTCACCGAAGTGAACCCGCGGGTCTGCCAAATGACCGGCTATTCCCGCGAGGAGCTGATCGGCCAGAATGCGCGCCTATTGTACCCGACCCAGGAAGAGTTCGAGTTCGTGGGTACAGATAAGTACCGCCAAATCGTGGAAGACGGCCTCGGGACTGTCGAGACGCGCTGGATCACGAAGGATGGTCGCATCATCGACGTCCTGATTGCCTCGACACCCACAGATCCGGATGACGAAAGCCTCGGGGTGACATTCACTGCACTGGATATTACCGAACGCAAGCAAGCCACCGAGGCCCTGCGGAAGAGCGAAAACCTCCTGCGTCGGGCGCTGGAAGTTGTGCCTGTCGGCCTGTGGATCGCCGACGCCGAAGGCAATCTCCTCAGCGGGAATGAAGCGGCGCGCAGAATCTGGGGTGCGCACCTGCTGCCGCGACGCGACGAATACGGGTTGTTCAAAGCACGCAGGCTCCCCTCGGGCGAGGAAGTCGGGCCTGACGACTGGGCCATCGTACGCACCCTCAGCGAAGGCGTGACCGTGCTCGATGAGTTGCTCGAGATCGAGACATTCGATGGCCGGACGCGGATCGTCCATAACTCAACGGCGCCCGTCATGGACGATGATGGCAATATCGAGGCGGTAATCATCGTCAACCAGGACATCACCGAGCGCGCAATCACCGAACGGGCCCTGCGAGCAAGCGAGGAACGTTACAGAATCATCACGCACACAAGCCCTCTGTCAATCATGCTGATCCGCAAGGGACGGCTCCTCTTTGCGAACCCCACCGCAGTGCGAATCTTCGGCCGCTCACAGGCTTACGAGCTTGTCGGTGCGCGTATCGGAGAACTGATCGGGCGCGAGCAGTTCAAGCGAATCGCTGACAGCCTGCAACGGCCACCCGGCGCTGAGCCTGACATGCCGATGGGGATGAGCATCACGCGCCCGGACGGAACTGTAGCCCATGTAGAAGTGGTCGCCTCACACATTCAGCTGGAAGACGGTCCTGCTATCCTGGCGATGGCCGTCGACGTCACCCAGCGCAAGCGCGCCGAGACCCAGGCCGAGCAGCTCAAGTCGGTCTTCGACCATGCCCAGTTCGGCGCAGTGATCAGCGACCTCAACGGCCGATTGACCTACATAAACCCGGCCATGGCCCATCAACATGGCTACGAGCCTGAAGAACTGCTTGGAGGCAATATCTCCGATCTTCACAGTGCTGAACAGATGGACGCTGTCGAGTCTCTCCTGCAGACGCTGCTCACGGAGGGGCGTTTCGCGCCAACTGAAGTGTGGCATCTGCACCGCGATGGTCACACCTTCCCGATGCTCATGACCGGCGTTGCCCTCTTCGACGAGGAAGGCCGCCCCACTGCACTTGCGGCCACGGCCGTGGACATAACCGACCGCAAGCGCGCCGAAGACTCCGCGCGTCTCGCAACAGTTGGACAGCTTGCGGCGGGGGTGGCTCATGAATTCAACAACCTCCTCGCAGGCCTGCTGCTGGCGTCCGAACGGGCGATGTTCAGCCGCGATATCGTCGACTATGAGCGTCTGGCGGAGATGACCCGCAGACAGGCGCTACGCGGCGCCGAGATCTGCAGGGGACTGTCAGCCTTCAGCCGACCGCCTGAGCTGACGCGCGAACCGATCCACCTCGAAACACCTATCGATTGCGCCCTTTCGCTGGCGAGCCACCAACTGAGCATCGCCGGCGTTGAGGTGGTTCGGGACGCCGGCCCTGACACCCCGCGCATACTCGCCGACGCAGGCCAACTTGAGCAGGTCTTCGTGAACCTGTTCATCAACGCCGCCCATGCCATGCCCGACGGCGGCACACTCACAGTCACTACACGTCATCTCCCCGCCAAAGACGGCCCCGGGCAGGTAGTCGCCCGGGTCAGCGACACCGGAGTTGGCATGTCACCCGAGACCCTGCGACGCATCTTCGAACCCTTCTTCACAACCAAGGGCCGCCTGGGAGAAAGCGACGTGCCCGGCACCGGCCTGGGCCTCACGGTATCCCACGGGATCGTGACGGCTCACGGGGGGACCATCGCTGTGCGCAGCGAACTTGGCAGGGGAACGACTTTCGAACTCACATTCCCGGTCTACGAGCCTGGCGAGCTCGAGACAAAGCGCTCGGACTCCACCCGGCCGATGGATTGGGGCGACACGGCGGTCGGGCACATCCTTCTTGTCGAGGACGAACCTGATGTCCGCGACACTCTCGCCGCAGTACTGCGGCATTACGGCCATCGGGTCCGCACCGCCGGGGCTGCACCGGAGGCGATACGCGAACTCGACGAGAGACAGTTTGACATCGTCATCACAGACCTGCTCCTGCCCGGGGGTGGTGGTCGCGCGGTGCTTCAGCATTGTGCGCGACTGTCCAAGCCGATTCCTGTGTTAGTCGTAACCGGCCAAGACAGTGAGGACGCTGACCGGAAGGTGCTGCAGATGGGCGCCCGTGGGCTCTTGCGCAAGCCCGTCACCGCCCAGCAGATGCTCGCCGAGATCCGCCGCGTGCTCGATGAGCAACGCGCCACTGCAACCCCCGACAGCACAGCCTAGAGGGCGCGGAATTGCGTGCGAGCATCGACGCGCATGTTGCAGGCGCCCGGGGGAACTGAAGTGGCTGCGCACCGGAGCGGCTCGCCGCACTGGCACAATCGCCAGTGATGCCCGTGGAAGTCGCCTGCAATGGGACGGTGGGGGCCGCACTTCGCCTGCCCATTCGCGACTGAGTGCTCCGGCGGCCCTGCAGGGGATAGCGAGGTTCAGGCGGTGGCGGCAGAGGAATGGAGCCTCGCCCGCCTGCGCCGAAGAAGGCGTCGGTACTGGAATCCCTCAAGGCCTCTCGGTCTCCCCTATCCCCGACGGACAAGAGACTGTGGCCGTCATGGACGGCGCGGTGGTGCTCACGGAGCTGTGCGCGGAAGAGGGCTCCCCTCGCGGTGGTTGGGACGATACCGGATGAAACCTCGTGGCCGGCAGTCAGCGCGTATGGAGCCTCTGGCTCAACGCGCACCCCGATGTGAAACAGCAACGCAGCATACGCTCAGGGCCGTTGTACGAGTTGATTGAAAAGCCTCATACCCTCTACTTCCCGGTTCGCGCGAGGTGGGCGGGAGACTTTCGGTCAAAGCAGGCTTCCATACCGGCTGATCCGGTGGAATGTCATCCGGTTCGCGTCGTGGAAGTTGTGCGCGCCGTCGTACGCGCAGCGAACCATGTAGATGATGTCCTCCCCATCAAACTGCCAGTCCACGTACTGGAAGCCCGTCTTGCGGATGGACTCCTCCCACGGAATCGGGAGGTCATCTTCCAGCAACGTGGTCACATGCCGCCAGTTGCGCAGGTCCGCGGATGCGTTCAGGCACAGCACATTGCGCTGGGCGGGGTACTTCGGGTCCGTGTTGTTGTTACTAAGGGTGAGATACAGGCCGGTCACCGGGTCACGGCGGATGGTGAACTTGGTCATGCCACCGGGAAAGTCGATGAAGCCGGTGGCGGGGTCGAAGTCGATGCGGCGTCCATCGTCGTGCACAGTCACGATGGCGGCCTTGTCCACTTCCGGGTCCGAGTGGAAACGCAGGATGTTCCAGATCTCGCCCCCAGGAGTCTCCACCACATTGCCCTCCAGCCAGCCCCGCACCGGACCCTCGCGCCAGTCCTTGGGGATCCACGCGCGTTCGCACAGGAGCTTGTTGCTCATGATCCAGTTGCGGGCATCCAGCAGGTCGCAGTCTTCGGGGCAGGAGATGACACAGGAGAGGAATCCGTTGCCCCAGACGGCATCGCGGCAGTCTTCCACGGCGCGGTAGATGCGCCCACCGGTCTTGAGTATCGGGACCGGCGCGCAGTGGTAGTTGGGGTTGGTGCGGAAGGGCCCGCCGCGGAACAGCAGGCCGGTCTCGGCGCTCATGGGATGGGTCCAGCGCTCGCCGCCGGTGTCGCTGCGGCGAATCACCACCGACCCGTACTCCTGGCTGATCCCGAGAATGTAGATAGACCCTTCGTGCTCGAACAGGTTGCCCCAGAAGAGGCCCATGATGTGGTTGATCTCGGTCCAGGTTTCGCCATCGTCGCTGGAGCGGTAGACGCTGGTGAGCCCCCACTCGTTCTCGTGAGTGCGGGGCGAGCCGGGGCCGAAGTAGTCATGGGTGGCGAGGATGTCGCCATTGTCGAGCCGGAGAATGCTGGGACTGCCGAGGTACGAACCGGTTGAGGCGTGCTGGAAGCGGATTTCGTTGAACTTCATGGGGTTCCTTTTCGTGGGGGGCAGCAAGTCTCCCGTCAGGAGTCCAGGGGTTTCGGCCCCCTGGCTATAGGCGAGCTGCCCCTCCGGGGCCTTGACGGCGACAACCAACACCAGTGGTACGCGAGAACAGACGACAGGCCGCCCGAGGCGGTCGGCCTACGCGAGTCCACGTCTTCTGACTCACGGCAGCCGGAACGCCACCATCTCCCCGGCATCGGAGACAGCCACAACCTGCCCCTCGCCGCACAGCACGCGCATTGCGCGGCCGGGGACTTCGCCGTGCGCGGTGAGCCTGCCTTCGGCATTCAGCGCCACGATTCCTGCCGAACCCGCTGCGGCAACAATGTGCCTTCCATCCGCGCTCAGGGCGAGGTCTCCCGCGCCGTCCGGGAGCGCCGTGCGCCACTTCGTGGTGCCGTCGAGGTTGAGGGCGAACACGTTGGCGCTCTCGGCCGCCGCGAGGATCACCGGGGTCCCGTCAGCGGCTTTCGCCTTGCCGATGATCCGGGTCACGCGATCGCCCAAGTTCACGAGCCACAGTTGCGTCCCGTTGCCATCATAGCAGAGCAGGTCGCCGCCGTCGGTGCCCACGAGCACCTCGGGCAGTCCGTCGCCATCCACGTCCGCCGAAGAGACCGCGGTCATGTCCGGGCCCAGATTCCCGGCAGTGTATATGCGCTTGCCGTCATTGTCGATGAGGTTGATCCGGTAGTACTCATTGCCCGCCACGATTTCGGGCAGGCCGTCGCCGTCGAAGTCATCAGCGCAACTGACCGTGGCCGAATGGGCGTAGATGATGTTCGACCACATGAGGGTGCCGTCGGCGCGGTAGGCCACGTACTGCCAGTTCTTGCAGCCGCAGACCATCTCGTCCTTGCCGTCGCCGTCCAGGTCAGCAGCGAGTATGGTCATGACATCCGGCGCGATTCCTCTGTACGGCGGCGGCGTCTGCTCCCAAAGCAGCTTGCCGTCGCTGGACAGCAGCGCAGCCCGGCTCCCGAGACCTCCGGCCATCACTTCGTCCTTCCCGTCGCCGTCCACGTCGCCGCAGGCCAGGGTGAGGAACCCGGCGCGCTGCTTCGATGCGAAGCTCCAGATCGGCTCGCCGCTGGCGCGGAAGGCCTGGATCTCCCCCGCCTTGCTGCAGGCCAGCAGTTCATCGACGCCGTCCCCGTCGATGTCGCCGCTGGTGATGTCCGTGATCTCCGGTCTGGCGCCAGGCGCAGTTCCGCGGACCTCGATTTCGGCGATATAGACCGCGGAATCTTCACGCGCCGGAGTTGCCGTTAGCCGCAGATAGCGGGCCTTCTGCCCGATGGGAACCGAGTAAATCGTGTTGACGTTGTTCCCCCAGCTTTCCGTGCCCGTCTCGGTGAAGGGTGTGGCGAGAGCGCGGAGGTCCTGCTGGAAGTTGTCGTCGCTCAGTTCCAGGGAGCGCGCCGCGATGTCCCAGCCCTCGTTCATGTGCCATTCGCGCAGGGAGACGGAAGAGATTTCGACGACCTCGCCCATGTCCAGAGTGATCTTCGCTTCCTGCCCAGCCGGCCACATGGCCGAATAGATGGATGAGCTGTACATGCCGTCCACGAGGCGCTCCACCGGGCTGTGACTCGCCCGGGGGGCCGGCTCCGAAGTGATGCTCGCAGGTCGCAGCATTTCCAGCGGTGCCTCGAAGCCCGCCTGTTTCCATGCCACCGTCAGTTTGGGGCAGGCGAGACCGTTGTCTGCCCCTGCAGTTTCCGGCGCGGGAAGCGCAGCGGCTTTGCGGATCAGGTCCGCCAGTTCGCTTCCTGCCGGGGCAGCTTCGAACCCCAGGCGGTGAGTGCCTTCCTCCAGCGTCAGGCGAAGCGTGCCGTCGGCAGTGACCTGGTGCGGCGTGCCGTCCAGATTAGCCACAGCATTCGGGGTCGCCCGCAGCGACACCTCGCAGGCGCCATCGGCCTGCAGGACCGCCAGGCCCTCCCCCGCGACCATTTCTACTGACACCGGGCCATCGGCGGTCAGGCTCATACCGGGCCCGGATACCCTCGTCGCGCCGAAAGCCGCCCAGCGGTCGGCTGCGATGACAAGCAGGTCGGCGTCGGTCTCGATCCCCAGTTCCGCGGCGGAGAGTCTGCCGACGACCACATCCGGGCCGCCGGGACCGTCAACGATGACTCCATCCGCGCCGGCTCTCCGCACCGAACGCTCCACCGGATCGTCCTGCGGGAAAGAGTGCACCAGGTTCACAAAGCGGTACTCGCCGCCGGGTTCGAGTGTCAGCCCGACCTGTCGCGACAGCCGGCTCACCGGCATGCTCTCAACGGTCTTGAGGTTCTCCAGGCGTGCCGGGGCAGCATCTCCGGCGGCGATTACCAGCCGCATGGGCTTGTGATCAACGGTGAGCACCCCGTCGTGCAGTTGCGCATCTCCCCACGGCCGCCAGCAGGAGCGCAGTGTGAAATCCCCCGCTTCCTTTGCAGTCACCGTATCAAGCACCAGGAAGTATGCGCCCCTGCGCCAGAGGATCCTGCGCTGCCAGTCGGCGCCGGAGTAATCGTTGAGATATGTGCGCGTGCAGGCGTAATGGTCCAGATCGGCAACGAGCCCCAGCCCAGTGATTGCCGGGGTCTTGTCGGTCTGCCCGTTGCGCATGATAGCCACCGAACAGTGGTACTTGGGCGCGTTCTTGATATACTCGCCGTCCACCAGCAGCGGTGCGCCGCCGTCCGAGTACCGCACAATGGCGTTCGCGTCAAAGTGCATGTGGGTACCCCGGCCGAAACCATCCAGCAGCAGGTACTGGTCTTCCGGAGCCAGCCCGGCGCGAAAGGCCAGTTTATCGAAGCTGACTTCCCAGGGCAGATTGGGCTCAACCGGGTACTGAGGGCTGTGGTCGATGTAGTCGTAGCAGAGCTTCGGCAACCGGGAAAGACTGATCCCGACATGGCTCTCGGCCGGCCGGGGCTCGAAGCCTACATTATACGGCTGCCCCAGGGTGTAGGTGTGCCGGTCGCCCGCGAGTTCCGCGCCCCAGAGCAGCTCGGGATCCTTGTAGTACCACGCCGCGCGCTGGACAACCGGGCGAATACCCGAGGAGGACTTCTCGTCGGTGTGGTCGCCGAAAGCCGCCTGGTAGCCCCTGTTGTCCATGACCATCATCGCAACCCGCGCTGCTTCTCGCGCGTGGCCTTCGTCGAAGAAGGTGGTGTCGCCCTGGGCGAGGGAGTAGATCATCACATGCTCGATGGGCAGCCACTGGTATGCCGCGGCGTCCTCCAGGGGCTTGGGGCTGTGCTTCTGTCCGGCGAAGATGCCCTCGGCCACAGTCAGCCAGTCTTCCACTTGCGGGCGCTGATAGTGGGCCTTCAAATAGCGCCCCACGAAATAGATGCCCAGCGCCGGGAAGGTGTTGTGATTATGGACGATGGTGGTATTCTCACGCCACTTGTCCACCGCTCCCGGGCGGTTGTAGCCCTGGTAGATAACGCACTCCAGGGCAAGGCGCACCAGTAGGTTCGTGAAGTCCAGGCGTTCCTGGTCGCTGAAGGCCCCACTCTCTTCCAGAAGGTCCCAGAGGATAGCCACCGGATGGGTCCAGGCGTCCCGGAAGTCCCCGTCATATCGGGCCATGCCCTCTTCATTGATGGTCTTGTCGGTCCGGTAGTACTCCAGCAGCGCGTGCATAAGGTCCCGGTAGATCTCCAGGGCGACCGGGTCTCCGGTGCGATGTGCCTTGTAACCCCAGCGGATCAGCACCGACACGCCGTTGCGTCCCTGGCCCGGGCTGAACATGCTCTTGCGGCCGGTGGCGATGGCGGAGGCCTTCTCCTGCGCGGAAGTGAGTTCACTTGCACCCTTCGGCTTCTCGTCCGACTCCAGTTCAAGCACCTGAAGCCTGCCGAGGGACAGGCCATTGCCCTGTGCCGCCTCCGTGACCAATTCCGCAAAGGCCTGAGCGGCCCGGGCAGTCCCCTCGGCCTTGCTCCCTCCCACCAGGATCGCGTTCTTCCCTCCGCCGAAGGGGTCGTGGATCGAGCGGATCACGTACCCGCTGGGCCCGGTGTACTGCTGGTCCAGGCAAACGAAGAAGTTGTGGTAGAGCCGGGCCACGATGCGGTTGTTGTCCAGATGGCCCACGAGTATCACATTCGCCGGCCCCTCATCCGGCCAGCGGCAGTTGGCCTCACTCACGAGCGGCAACTCCACCCCGGTGGCCTGCTTCACTGCATTCTGGATCGCCTGCGCTGCCTGCTTCCACGCCGCCTCATCCGCGTGACAGATGACCGCCTGCGCCTCACCGTCCCGCACCAGTTCGGTATCCAGGTCCAGCGGCATCAGCTCGTCGGCGCGGATTTCGAGTTCCGCCAGGAGGGCTTTCTCGGCTTCCAGCACTTCCTTCGGCGCAGCGCAGGCGACGCCCGCAGCGAGCACCGCGAAAATCCAGATGGACACCGTAGGGATGGACATCACTTGAGGCCTCCGTATGCGTTGCATCTCTAGTCAACCGCGTCCTTGAGCACGAACAAGCGAGTCTGCGCGTCGGCAGGGAGCGTTACCCTCCGTCCGGGCACGCCGTCGAAATCTTCCAGCACGATCTGCCTGGGGCCTTCCTGCGCGGCCCAGTCCTGGTCGTAGGTCAGCACGATGTGGTACGGCCCGGTCTTCACGCGCCGGACGATGGGCAGCGTCTCCTTGAACTGCTTCTGCGCGGGGACATCAATCCTTACATCACCTGTGCGCAAGCAGTACTCGACGCACTTCGCCAAGGCAAGCCCCTCGATCATCGCCGCCACCGGTTCGGACGCACACCGCAGATACGGGTTCAGCGCTTCCCCGCTCATGCTGAACACAGGGCGGTCTTCGCGGATACCGTATTTCTCGGCGGGCTTGTCGCGCTCGATGCGCTGGAAACGCACGGTCCCATCATCGGCCACGTCCAGCACATGGAGCACTTCGTAGCGCTCGAACCGGGCAGGCTCGTCACTTCCCTCGGGAGCCAGTTCGAAGGGGGTGCCGACCATGAGGTCCGCGTCCTTCGCCGGCTTCCCCGGCCTGTGATGGTTCCCGGTGCCCGACCAGTTCCAGAGCACGAGACCGTCGCAGCCCGTGAAAAAGCATGCGGCGGTCATTGCGCGGGTCTCCTCATTGGACAGCGGCTGATTCTGCCACCACCGCCACCCTCCCCCGCCGCCATGCAGGAGGGTCCAGTAGTAGGGCCGCACCGGTTTGCGTACCTCGCACGAGTTGACCAGACGCATGTTCAGATCGATGTTTGCGAGGGTATAGGCCACATTCTGACTGGACCAGTAGAAGCAGTAGACAGAGGGGTTCAAGATGTCCACTTCGTCGTAGATCGCTTTGCCGAAAGCGTTCCAGGCCCAGTCGGTTTCCGGGTCCACTTCCGCCCTCTCGATGCCGAACCAGCGCCGTCCGAAAGGCTGCCAGCCGTAGATGCTGATGTTCTTCCAGCCGGCTTCTCGCGCCGCCTGCACGGGAGCGATGTAAGTCAGGGCATACCCATCGTAGTAGCGCTTTTCAAAGTCCACCCGCTCCTGTTCCGGCGCGTCGGTGGGGTACCAGTCTTGCTTGCGAAGAGCATCGAGGGACAGCAGCCCGTGCTCCATATCGATCATCAACTGGTCGTACCCGGGGTCCAGCTTGAAGACACCGGCCTTCACCAGTTCGCCCTTGACATCCATTGCAGGCAGCAGATCGTAACGGCCATCTTCGATGCCATGCTCGGGCAGCCACTTGTGCCAGTCCACGAAGCCTCCCCAGCGCAGCCAGCCGGTGCCCTCGGGCATATGGGTCCAGTCATCGGGCTTGTGGTTATACGGATAGATGACCTGGAAGCCATGGGTCGCCGCATAGTCGTGCATCGCCCAGTTATGCCAGCCACCGTAGCTGAACTCGTTAGTGAAGTGCCGGAACCGGAAGGGTTGAATGCCGTCTGCCACGTATGGCGCGGTCCCGTCCGGCCAGTCGTCCGTCATGTTCGCAGGGTATGGTTTCCCAGGCCGGCCGACAACCGGCGGATCATTATCCAGGGGCACTCCGCGCAGCATGTCGGCGGTGATCGAGCTTTCTGCGGCTATCTCGACCTGCCCGGCACCGGCAGGCAACGTGATGATCGCGAACCCGGGCAGTTTGTCGGCGAGTGCTGAGAGTTCAGCGGCTGCCGGATCGGGCTGAGCCATGCAACCACTCACAGCGGCCAGTATCATGACAAGTGCGCAGAGCAGTCTCATGGTCGATTCTCCCCCGGGAGTCTGGGATGTGAGCGCCCATTTCGCCCCGGCAACCCTCCAATCCTGCGCGGAAGGGGCAGGTGTGATGCGGCGCGAATATGGGGTAGGCTGGTAGAGCAGCGAACCATCTCGCATCGTGGCGACCTTTGCGCGGAGAGATCCCTTCGACCATGGAACACTGCCCGGCACTTAGGCGCAACATCACTCTCATTCCCGAGGTACTTGCGATTTTCTGCCTGCTCTGCTGCCTGAACACGGCCTGGGCGCAACCCCTCGCGACCGTGTCGGATATCGCGACGCCGCAAGTCAGGCCGGAGGGTGCGCCGAAGCCTTCGGACGTCTGCTTCTCCACCCGCTGGCCCCGGGGATTGAACTCGAAGGACCCGTACGACGGTCTCGCCGCTGCGCACCAGTTCCACGCCACCCGGCTGGACTGGCTCTACACTCAGGGGAAGGCCGAGTTCATCCGGCGGGCGAAAGAGCGCGGTTACGCGGTCAGCGCGGCGGTGAACAGCACGCTGCCGGATAGCCTCGGCAGCCGCGACTATACCATCGGACGGGCCAGGTACCTGGACGGCAAGCCGATCATCGCCTCCTGGATGCGGGCCTGGGGCATGTATTGGGGCTGCTGCAACAACCCCGCGTACCGCAAGCTGTACCTGGACTTCGCCACTGCGGACGTGGACCTGGGAGCAGATTCTCTCCAGACTGACGGCGAGTTGGGCAACATCCACCTGCCCGACTGGGGCGGGTGTTTCTGCGAGCACTGCGTGGCTGGATTCCGCGAGTTTCTGCAGGAAAACACCACCCCCGAGCGTCGGGCGGAATTGGGCATTCCCGATCTGGCGAACTTCGACTATGCCGCGTACCTGCGGGAGCGAGGCACGGAAAGCAACGTCCACTGGCGGAACTGGAAGGGCGACCCGCGGCTCGCCGAGCTGTTCGTGAAGTTCCAGGAAGAGAGCATGGTCCGCTTCTACACCGAGGTCTTCGCGGCCATCGACGCCCATGCCGGGCGGCACGTACCCCAATCCGGCAATCACGCCGGCCCGTACCGCCCGCACCACAGACTCTTCGACTACTTCATGGCCGAGACGTACCCGTACCGGGAAGGACTGCCCCGCCTGCTGTACTACGAACGCATCCTGCCCTCACGGGAAGCAGGCAAGCCCTACGTGTTCACCTTCGTGACCGATGACGTGTCCCGGACCCGGCGGTTCATTGCGCTTTCTTACGCATTGGGCGCCCACGTGATCGTGCCCTGGGACGTGTATACGGGCTCCAATACGCCGCGCGTGTTCGCCACACCGGACCAGTATGCCGACCTGTACGGCTTCGTGCGCGCCAATGCCGAACTGCTGGATGGTTACGAAGAGGCTGCCGTCTCTGGTCCGGGCTGGACGGATGACCGGTACGACTCCCGCCCTCCGGTTCGCGTGGACGGGCCGAGCGATGTCTACGCCACGGTGCGCGCCAGACCCGGAGATTCCAACGCTCCGGTTGCGGTGCATCTCGTGGACTACTCCGAGGACCCCGAGCCCTTCCGCATTGTTCTCGACCCCGCGCGGTTCTTCGGCGACCGTCCCCTGAAGCTGCGGCTCCTCACGCCTGCCGCCTATGACGCCGACGCCCACGCGCAGGCCGAGGCGAGCGGGGATTTCGCGGCCCTGGCGGAATCCGTGGACATTCCCGGCGGTCGCGCGACACAGATTGCGATTCCCGCTCTGAAGCCCTGGGGGATCTTGTTGGTTGAACCCGGTGACGGTGATCCGGAAAAGTCGTGGGAGCCGGCGATCTGGGCCGAGCACGCAGATCGCTTCCGCGAGCAGATCCCCATTCACATCACCTCACCGGACAGCGATGCGACACTCCGCTATACGTTGGACGGATCCGCGCCGGGGCCTGACTCCCCCGAGTACACTGGCCCCATTCAGCTGAACCAGACCACTACCGTAAGCGCCCGAGCATACACGACTCGCGGCCCAAGCGCCACGGTGCGAGCCACATTCACGCTGGACGAAAGCGCACCGAAACCCGCCGCACCGGACACTCCCGGTCTGGGTGCGCCGCTGTTGTCGTGGCTTTCCGCACAGCGTCTCCTGGAGACCCACGATGACGGCGACGAAGTGCGGGTCTGGCCCGCCGAAGCCGGCCCCGATGCCACGGTGCCTGCGCTGGACCTGTCCACGGGCGTCAAAGCCGGACCGCCGTTGCTGGACGTCGACGGCATCAACGGACGCGCGGCTCTGCGCTTCCGCGCTCAGGGCGACCTGCTGTCGGCGCCCGGGGTGTTCGCCGACCTCGCGGTGCCCGGCGCGCCCACGGTCTTCGTGGTGATGCGCTCCGAAGACCCCGAGTTTGGCATTTGCGGCAACGCGCTCAACGGCTCCGGGGGAATCCCGCGCCTCTACATGACCCGGGGACGGATGCATTACGACACCTTGGACCGGTACGTGGGGGTGGCATTGAGCGACAATGAGCCCGGGCTGGTGGCATACATGCACGATGGAGTTTCCACGGCCGGCGTGCGGACCAACGGCATACCCACCGCAAGCCGCAACGACATCCCGGCGGTGGCGGAATTCGGCGGCGGGAATCTCGCGATGCCCTTCTGCTCCGGCAATCGCGAGCGAGCAGGATTGATCGCCGAAATCGTGGTCTTTGGCGGGCCCCTGCCCGAGGAGAGTATCCGGGGCGTTGAGGAGTACCTGCTCGCGAAATATGGCATCCCTGGCGCGCTCAAATGGCGATGATTACCGTCGCGTGGAGGTCGTGAGATGAGGATCTCCTGCCTGCTCCTTCTGTCCGCACTGCCGGCATTCTGCCAGGTGCGACCTGATGCGAACACCACTTTCCTGTGCACATTCGACCGCGACCTGCGCGCCGACTACGCTCTCGGTGACTGGCGCGGCTCCGCTCCGCCCGGCGTTTCGCTGAGTCCCGGCAGATTCGGCTCCGCGGCCCGCACCAGTGGGCAGGGCATCACATACAATGCCCACCAGAACCTGTCCCTTCCCGAAGGCAGCCTTGAAGTCTGGTTGCGACCGCTATGGATCAACGCCACGCCGCCCACGGCTACAGTGTTCGCCTTCACCACCGACGCCGGCGACTACCTGAATCTGAACGTCATCGCAGGAGGCCGTTTCGGAGTAGCCGTGCGCACAGGAGGACAGGAGGACTGGGTGTGGCGGAGGATTGATGTGGACGCCTCAAACTGGGACCCGGAAACCTGGAGACATGTTGCCGCCACCTGGAACGCCACCAGCCTGCGGCTCTACGTGGACGGTCAGCCAGTGGGGAATCCGGTGGACGACGTCCAGCCCTTCGAGGGCGAGGCGACGACATTCCGGGTCGGCGGCGGCGAGATGCTTCTGGATTGCCTGCGCCTCTCGAACTGCGTCCGCGGTCCTGAGGCCATCGCAGCAGCAGCGCTGTCTCAGCCCGGCCCGCCCGACCTGCTGTACCTGTCTTCCCTGCCGATGTCCGCGACCGGCGAAGTACGCGCCGATGGGCTGCCCGACCGCGCACACCTGATTCTGCCCCTGATGGTCGGCTCCCGTGTGCACGCGCGAGGTGTGGGCATGAACTCCCCCGCAAGCGCCGCCTTTGACGTCCCCGACGGCTTCACAATCCTGTCGGGGATTGCCGGTCCGGCGACTTTCGAGCAGTCAGGCGACGTGCTCCGCCTGTCCGTAACCGGAGACGGCCGCACGCTTTGGCAGTCCGACGCCACAGCAGCGACCGATCTGCGGGTGGATATCACCGGGGTGCACAGGCTTGAGCTTTCCGCGGAGTCGTCGGCCAACGCAAGCCACGCCGTCGTCTGGGCGGACATGATACTGCTGAAGCCCGGTGTCGATGCGCCGCCCAGTTTCAGCCGGGAGGCGCAGGCCAAAGACCTTGCCATCGCCCGTCTGAAGCTGAACAGCCACCGATTCACCTTCGACCTGCCCCCCGGGGATGAGCTGTACTACTTGTACGAGCATAGTCCACTGGACAGCGTGGACCCGGCGGTTGCGCCCGAATCAGCCAATCCCCACGAAATCCGGGCCTTCGCATGCCCGGGTGAGTACGAGCCGCTGGGGCTGATTGTCGCAGCCCGCCGCAGGCTGGAAGAGGTCCGCATCTCCGTGCAGCCACTGACCAGCGACGCGCACGTCATCCCGACGTCGGAAGTCGACATCCGCTGGGCGCTGCGCGGCCCACAGCGTAAGGGCTACTGGCTCAAGCCCGAGGAAAGTGAAATCACTTCCCGATTTCTCCTGCCCTGCACCCCGTTCGATCTTGCCCCCGGCAGCTTCCGGGAGATCCTCTTCGACATCCACGTGCCCGAAGACACTCCACCGGGGGTGTACGTGTCAGAGATATCCATCCGGCCCGGCAATGCACCAGAGAAGACCGTGGGCATCGCTCTGCGCGTCCTGCCGGTAAACCTCCCGCCGACGAGACAGCACAAGTTCGGGATGTACTACCGCTGGAACCATGCACCCGAGGCTGAAGAGCGGTTGCGCCTGGAACTGCGGGACATGCGCCGCCACGGCATCAATACCATGGGTCCGGCTCTGGGCATTGAGTGGCGGAAGGAGGGAGATCAGATTCGCGCGGACCTGGAACCCCTGCGTAGAGCCCTGACGATCCTGCGCGAGGAGGGCTTCTCAGGCCCAATCCCAATCCAAGACAACCTGGTCCAGCTTGCGCGGATGATTGGCTTCAGCAGCGTAGGTGGGCCGGCCAATACCGTTGTGCCCGGCCTTGAGGACGACGCGGGATTGCTGGCGGCCGCGAAATCGGGCTTTGATGCCCTGAAGCTGCTTGCCGCCGACTTCCCGGAGTTCCAGCTTTCGGTCACCCACATGGACGAGGTCTTCGGGCGCGATAGACTACCGCTCTACATCCAGCTCGCAAAGATCGTGCGGAAGACCACCGACCTGCCCCTGTACGTAACCCTGAACACCCGCCCCGGCAGTGGCTGGGAGCAGATGATGGCCGAAGCCGATCCGTATATCGATATCCGCTGCCATCACGGGTACACCATCGACCTGTGGCTCAAGTCCGGGCACACCTTCGAGGAGTTCGGCGAGCTCGCGCGGCGCTCGGGCGACCAGCAGTGGATGTATTACAACATGCGCGGCGCGTACTTCACGCCCGAATGGGTCCGCGTGGTCAACGGGTACTACATGTGGATGTCACCCGTCAGTCTACACGTTCCATGGATGTACTACAGTTTTGGCGGCGACCCCTTCGACGACACTGATTCCGAAAACTACGACTTCGGATACTCCGTGCCATCGCCGCAGGACGGCAAGACGCCGGTGCCGACACTGCACATGAAGGCATTCCGCGAGGGCATTGACGACCTGCGTTACCTGGAGCTCCTTGAGAGCCTCATCGAGCAGGCTCGCATCCAGAAACCCCGAGCGGCGCGGGAGGCCCAGCAGTTCCTCGCCCGGCTTCGAAAGATGATGCCGGCGATCCCCGCTGATCTTGCCGAGGTCGAGGGCGAGAGCCCGGTGCTGATCTGGTTCGACCGCAACTACACGGGTGAAGACTACCAACACTTGAGATACGGTGTTGCCGACCACATCCTACGACTGCAGGCAGCGCTGGGCGACTGACGCGAACCGTTGGGCCTCGCGTCCGGGCCGGCGAACAGCCCCCCACGGTGGGGGGCCCTGTTCGCCGGCGCCCGTGTTGACGCGCGCCGTGGCGCGGGACGCTTGACGGGGGAATCGCCGTCTCCTATCATGCGCCCTGTACGCTTCCCTGACCCGGCGGTTCCGCGCCTCGCCCCGGAGTGCCAGACATGACGCGCCTGTTCATCGACCGCGTGATCTCGGCAGGCGAAGTGGTTGCCTTGCCGGAGGATGCCGCGCACTACCTGCTGAGGGTCCTGCGCAGGCAGCCGGGTGACAGCTTCGTCATCGTCGCAGCCGATGGCAGCGAGCATGTCGCAACATTGGAGCCGAGTGAGGGCCCCGCGCGGGCAAGGGTGATCGAGAGCCTGGAACCCGTTCCTGCTCCGACGGTCAATCTCGTGTTGTATCCCGCGGTGCTCAAGGGCAAGCACTTCGACCTGGTAATCCAGAAGACTGTGGAACTGGGCGTGGCAGAAATCGTCCCGGTGATCACGCGCAGGACTGTCAGCAGGCCCGAAGGCGAGCGCGTTGAAGGCCGGCTGGCGAGGTGGAACAAGATCGCGCTGGAAGCCTGTCGCCAGTGCGGGCGCAACGAGCCCCCACCGGTCTGCGAGCCGCTTTCCTGGTGCAGTGCCCTGGCCGACTGGAGCCGACGCGGGATACCGGGGATCATCCCGTATGAGGCCCTGGCGCGCAACCCGGAGGCGAGAATCAAGCGGGGCCTCGCCGGGATCGGATACGCCGACAGCATCGCCGCGTTCATCGGCCCTGAAGGCGGGTTCGCCCCATCTGAGATCGAGGAAGCACTGTCCGCGGGTCTCACTCCGGTGAGTCTCGGGCCTCGGATTCTGCGCGCCGAAACGGCGTCCATCGCCGTATGCGCAATCGTGATGAACGAAATGGAGTGTCCCCAATGATACGCCCGTCACGCCTGCTTCTGTGCGCCATATCGCTGGCGACCCTGAACCTTCTCGCAGGATGCGTGGAGAAGGTCTCTGAGCCTGTGGGGCCACCCCCGGGCGGCGAGATCATCAACAAGCCAACAGCCGGAGCCACCACGACGAGTGGCGGGATCGAGCTCGAGCTCTACACCTGGACCGAGACCGATGAACTTGAGGTCAACCGCGAACTGCTCAAGCAGTTCGAGGCCGATCACCCGGGCATCAAGGTGAACCTGGTCAACATCTCCGGCAGCCGCGAAGCCATGCAGAAGCTGGAGACGAAGATGGCCGCAAAGGACGGACCGGATGTCATGTCCCTGCATGGGGCGTACTATGTGGGTTTCGCGGATGCGGGCGTTCTGGCCGATCTGGAGGAGTTCGCCCGGGATGACGCGGACTTCGGCCTGAGCGACTTCCACCCGCGCCTGGTGGACATGTGCCGCTACCAGGGCAAGCTCTTTTCCCTGCCCCGGTATACCAGCATCTACTCTCTCTTCTACAACAAGGCTCTGTTTGACGCTGAGGGCATTCCCCACCCCGGCAAGGGTTCCTCATGGACCTGGGACGACTACCTGAAGGCATGCAAGGCGCTCACCAAAGACACCAACGGCGACGGCAAACC
This sequence comes from Armatimonadota bacterium, assembly GCA_013314775.1. NCBI lineage: Bacteria > Bacillati > Armatimonadota > Armatimonadota bacterium. The sequence continues at coordinate 328,532 of JABUFB010000010.1, forward strand.
CGACCAGTGGGGCTGCATGATTGACTTCTGGGGCGCGCGCCTGTACCCGTGGCTTTGGTCGAACGGAGCCGATCTCATGGACAAGGAGATCAAGCGCTGCATCATCGACGACCCCAATGCAGTGGAGGCGCTGCAGTTCCTGGTGGACCTGCGCCATAAGTACAAGGTCTGCCCGGCCAGCACCTCCACAGAGCGCAATGAGGGCCTCACCAGTTTCGCGCGGGGCAATGTGGGCATGTATATGTCCGGACCGTGGGACATCCAAACGTTGAACGAAGCGGAGAATCTGGACTGGGATGTGGCCCCGGTGCCTGAAAAGAAGACGCGCTCCACCATGCTCGGCACCGAGAATTACGCCATCTGGGCGGGTTCGCGTCACCCGAAGGAAGCTTGGGAGCTGTTCAAGTTCCTGCTCAGCGCGGAAAGCCAGACGGTGATGGCCGAGAGGCTGGACAAGATGCCCTCGCGGATCTCGGTCCTCCAGGGCGCGTACGCCGGTGGGGATGCCGGCTATGACCGTTCGGTCTACGTGAAGGCCCTTGAGTATGCAAAGAACCCGCCGAACTTCCCGGAGTACAACCAGGTGGAGGGCATCCTGCAGGCGGAGCTTGATCGCATCTGGCTGGGCAGCGTGGCTCCGAAGGCGGGGCTGAAGACCGCCGCGGAGAAAGTGAACAAGAAGCTGGAGGAAATCAGATCCAGGCCTGAGTAGGCGGCTGGTGATGCCGACCATTGTCGTATGCCGTGCAAGTATGTGGGGCGCGGGCTCGTACCGCGCCGCGCCGTGTGGCGTATCGGCGGACGGTGTGGCGGGGGAGCCCGCTCCAAAAGTGTAACCGCGCGCCGGGAGCAATTCCCTCGCTTCTCCCGCTCCCCTACTCGAAGGGATTCCGCTCCAGGGCCCGCCGCAGCTCCAGCGACGACATCATCTCGACGTGGCCGTCCATGAACCCCACCGCCAGCATCCCGTTATGGAATCCCGGGTCGGGCACATCTGCCGCATTGCCCACCTGGCTCTCTCCACCACCACGCACTTCGAAAAGTGCGACGGTCTCTGACGGCAGCTTGATATCTCCCAGCCTGGCCCCGACCAACTTCTCGTTGAGTGCGTAGCCCACCGGCACATCCGGGCGCCCGGGGCAGCGAAGAAGCTGCTCATTGTTCCCGACGTATGGCAGCAGGTCCTTGGCCCAGGTCGCCCCTGGCAACGTCTGGTCGAAGTCCTGCGTGTACATGAGCACCCCCAGCATGAGCTGCTTCATGTTGCTCACGCAGGACTGGACCTGGGCCTCACCCCGCAGGTCTTGCGCCTGAGCGCGGAACATGAACATCTTCGCGAGCAGTCCCAGCGATACCGCCTCGAGTTCGGATTCATCGCGATAGGGCAACCGGGCGGCGACTTCCATCGTCTCGGTGTTGATTTTCACCAGCACCCCGTCTTCCACGATGAACACGAACTCCCCGTCGCGCCACCAGGGCGGCTGGCCCTTATTCGCCTGGCGAATGCCGTTCATGAGCATCATAAAGCCCAGGGCGTCGTCTCCGCCGCCCCTGCCGGCCATGCCCATCATCAACATCAACATGGCTTCGGAGTTGATCTTGCCCCCGGTGAGGACCGCCATCATGGTGGCTTCGTCTTCTGGAAATCCCATGTTCAGGTAGATCTGCTTGTGCTTCGCGATCTGGTCGGGCAGCGGTGCCGCGGCAGCCGCCGGTGCGTGTTCTTGTGCATGGGACGTCACTGCGAAAGCAAGCAGAGACGCTGCGAACAGGTGCTTCAGCATTTTGTCCCCTCCTTAGAGGTTGGATCTAGCAAAGTGAGCGAAGTGCGCGTGCATATGAGTGTACCAACACTGTCCTGAGCGCGGCTCCTCCACCGATTTGAGCGAGGGCTCCGCAGGAGGGCAGATGCTTCCCCGTGACGAAGTAGTCCTGTGAGTAGTACCAGCCCAATGAGAGGAACCACGATCATGCGCACGCTATGCCTCCTCTTCGCGCTCACCCTGTCGGCTTCCTGCCTCGCGCAGGATTCGACCACGCCCAACATCGTTCAGAATCCCGGCTTCGAGACCCTCGCCGCCAACGGCCTGCCCGAAGCCTGGGGAGCCGATGGTACGGTTTTCACTTCTGACGAGACCGTCGCCCACAATGGCGGGCGTTCCCTGAAATACTCCAATGACGACGCGGGCAAATACGTCCTGTGCGGCCAGACTATCCCACTTGAGCCCGGCCTGGCATACGAGTTCAGCGGCTGGATCAAGACGGAGGACGTAAAGGGCGAGGACAACGGGGCCACGATCTGCCTGGAGTGGTACGCCGAGGATGGCAAGTACCTGGGCGGCTCGTACCCTGCCGGCTTCAAGGGAACCACGGACTGGCGCCAACTCCGGGCTACGGGGGGACGCGTGCCCCCGAACGCTGCGAAATGCACCGTAACCTGTTACCTGCGCAAGGGGTGCACGGGCACCGCGTGGTGGGATGACATCGAGGTCCGCAAGTTCCGCTACCCGGCGCTGCGCACCACGCTGATTGAGCCCAACTACCGCGGGCAGGTCACCCCCTCCACGAAGCGCATCGCCGTTGCGGCCGATCTCAACCTGCGGGACTACGGAATGCGGCCTGACCAGGTTGTGCTGAAGCTCTCGCTGAACCCCGCCGCTGGTGGTGATGCGGTGAGAACAGTGACACTCACACCGAAGTCCGAGACGCTACTGGCGGAGATGCCTGCCGACGGCCTTGCGCCAGGCAAGTACACTCTCGAGAGCGCACTCACCACCGCCGACGGTGCGCAGAAGCTTGGCGTGGATTCATGGCGCGTTCATGTGCTCACGGACGCGGAAGCGGCCTCGCGAACCTGCTATATTGACGAGCACAACCGGCTGATCATCGACGGCGAGCCGTTCTTCCCGCTGGGCATGTATTGGGGCGGAATCAGTGCGGGAGACCTGGAGACCTATGCCGACAGCGCGTTCAACTGCCTGATGCCCTACGGCGGCGCGAATCAGGAGCAGATGAAGCTCCTGGAGAAACACAACCTCAAGATTATCTACACACTCAAGGACGTCTACTACGGTTCGACCTGGTGCCCCAAAGGCATCGAGACCATCGACGATGAACGCAGGTTCATCGAGGCAAAGGTCGCGGAGTACGGCAATCACCCGGCGGTCATCGCCTGGTATCTCAACGATGAGCTGTCCACAGCGTACATGGACCGGCTCGAAGCCCACCAGGAATGGATGGGGGATCTCGACCCCAATCACCCGACCTGGGTGGTGCTCTACCAGGTGGGGGAGATTGAGCAGTACCGGAAGACTTTCGACGTCATCGGTACCGACCCGTATCCAATCCCCGGAAGTCCCGCTGCACGCGCAGCGCAGTGGACGCGGATGACCGTGGACGCCATGCACGGTGCGCGACCTGTCTGGATGGTTCCCCAGGTGTTCAACTGGGCGGTGTACAGGAAGGGCGAGGAGGCCAAGCAAGGGCTGCGTCCGCCCACGCTGGATGAGATGCGCAGCATGGCCTGGCAATGCATCGCCGAAGGCGCCAAAGGCCTGGTTTTCTACTCGTTCATGGACATCAAGAGGGATCCCACAGTGCCCTTCGAGGAGCAGTGGGGGCACGTCAAAACCATGGCGGCGGAAATTGCGGAGATGATCCCGGTGATCCTCTCTGTGGAAGAGACGCCGAAGATTACCGCCGACGAGGCGCCGTGGCTCAACTGGACGCTGCGCAGCAGGGATGGGATCTGCACGCTGATCGCGGTAAACAACGGGCCTGACGAGGGCACACACACTTTCCAGCTTCCGTCCGCGCCGACGAGCGTGAAGGCCGTCCGCGGCGACAACCCGACGGTGGAAGGGACGGTCCTCGCTTTGCCATTCAAGCCCTTTGAAGTGCGGATCGTACAGCTTACCTTCTGAGTTTCCTGAACAGATCCGTCCGGACACAAAGCAGCCCGGCCCCCTGATCTCGGGGGCCGGGCTTATGAGTGTATGATCGCGTGCTTCCGGCTGTCTTCACTTCTCGGCCGGGATCTCATCCTGGTGATTGAGATGGGCCGGGCACACGGAAGGACAGACACGTTCCAGCAGATCGCGCAACTGGGTAGCATTGGGCAGACCGACGTCAGCCCGCATGCCGTCGTCCAAAGGCTCTCCGTCGCGTACAAGGACAACCACGGAGTCCACGCCGAACTGCAGTGCAATCTGGGTGGTTTTCATGCCCAGATCATTGGCGTAACACCGAATATGTGGGAAGTTCTGCAAGAAAACGCGGCTCACCGCGAACTCCCGCAGGTCCTCGAGGCCTCCGACCAGCCCGTTGCGCACCCGCTTGCTGCGCCGGAAAGCCCGCGGGGCGAAGAACGTGAACCCGTCGGTCTCATCCTGTAAGTCGCGCAGCCGGCTGAGGTGCTCGGTCTTGGTCTCGGGGCCTTCAAGGTGCCCGTACAGCATGCTTGCTCCGGTAAACATCCCGAGTTCGTGGGCCTCGCGCATGATCTGCAACCAGGTCCCTCCGGTGCACTTCGCGGGGCACAGGTAAGTCCGGATTGTGGGGTCGAAGATGTCCGCTCCATCCTCGAGGAGCGAACTCAGGCCGGCGTTCTTCAGATCGCGCAACACTTCGGTGAAGGTGAGCGCCGCACGCTTGGCGATATTGGCCAGCTGCTCGGGTGCGAAGCCCTGAATGTGGATGTCGGGGAAGGCGGCTCGCACCGCACCTACCATCTCCATGTAGTAGTCATACGCAGGCTCCGGATTCGAGCCACCCGTCAGCTGAATCTGGTCAACACCGACCTCGACCGCTTCCCCCACCCGGTTCACGACTTCGGAGACGCTCGCTGTGTAAGCTCCTTCTGCGCCCTCTATCAGAGAGCCGTCACAATGGCGACAGCGGTTCCGACAGACGTTGCTGTAACGAATGCGTCTTACCGAAATCAGGCTACATGCGGATGACCCTACACGTTGACGAACGGTCTGCGCGAGCATGCCCAGGCCAAGCAGGTCGCTTGAGCTATACAGTTCCGTGGCGTCGTGATCCTCAAGAGGAACACCGCTATCGATTTTCTCGCGAATACTGGTGATATCAACCATAGAGCGCGTGTAATTTCCGCCTGCGGTCTGAATGCTGCCAAGATACCCGGCGCCATACGGACACCGGCTCGGACAAGGTTCATTCTCCGCTGGGTCAGCGGAACCCTTCCACCTCCTTGCGGTTTGTGCTAGACTGATTGTCCAGCGTGTTGTGTACTCATCCCCCCGGAGGTACCACAGATGACGGCTGCGTTGCTACTATTGCTTGCTGTCACTTCTTGCCATGCCCAGCAAGCCGGCTGGTTCACCGAGCCGCCGCCGCCCGGGCCATTTACCGGGCTGACTGAGACGGACCTCTCCACTGTTCCCACCTTCACCCCCGATCAACCCGTCATCGGCACGTATCTCTTCTACTGGTATGACGTTTATTCCGGCGCCCATCTCGTCGACCATGACGGGACTGACGCCTGCACCACGCACCCACCATCATGGGAGGACTACAGTTTCCACTCCACCCGCTGGTGGCGCGAGCAACTCAAGGACATTGCAGCCGCGGGTATAGACTTCGCCGCGCCGGTCTACTGGGGTTTCCCAAACGGCTATGACGGCTGGTCCTTCGCCGGTCTGCCCCATCTGGTCCGCGCCTGCGACTATATGACCCGAATCGGCGAGACCTGCCCGCGTATCGCGCTATTCTACGACACCAGCACTCTCGCGCACAATGGCGCGGGACGCCGTATAGATCTTTCGACAGCGGAAGGCAAGGATTGGTTTTACTGCACCATCCGCGATTTCTTCAGTTTCATCCCCCCGCGACACTGGGCAGCGATCAACGGGCGTCCCATCATCCTGCTCTATGCGGCCGCATTCGCGGCCAAACAGGACCCGGCACTCTTCCCGCACGTTCGTGAGCGCTTCAAGAAGGACTTCGGCGTGGACCCCTACATCATTAAACAGAATGCGTGGCAGGGCGAGGCTGACAGCGTCTGCGAGTGGGGTGGCGCCCTGGGACTGAATATCAGCGCCTGTGCGGCTCTTGGGCCTGGCTACGACCACTCGGCTGTTCCCGGACGCACGCCGCTGGTGCGCGACCGCGAAAACGGCGCCTTCTACTCCCGAAGCTGGGAGACCCTCTTGAAGCTCAATCCAGCGCGACGCCCCAAGCTGGTGATGGTCGAAACCTGGAACGAGTTCCACGAAGGAACCGATGTGGCCGAATCCGCCGAATACGGCCGCCAGTATATTGAAATAACGCGAAAATACGCCGACATGTTCCACGCCGGGGAGCGCGTGGAGGTGGTTGCTGGGCCATATTCGAACGCTAACACTGTCGTAGTTACGTTCGGTAATGACGGCAAGGCAAGCGGCCTGCGCGTCCCCAGCCAGGCCGACGGCCAGAACGAACTCACACAGGTGGCCGGCAGAGAGTGCGTCCGCACCCGCACCACCGAGTGGGAAATCCGCTACCTCTACGTGGACCTCGACGACAGCTTCGTCTTCGATGCCGACCCGCGCCCGTACACGGTGGAGTTCGAATACCTGGATGAGGGCCCCGTGGCCCTTGAGCTTCACTACGACTCCCAGGACCCGAAGGGCTCCGTTCGAGACGGGGCCTTCAAACCGGGCGGACGCGTGGAGATCACCGGGAGCGGCGAGTGGAAGACAGCCCGGCTCACCGTGCCGGACGGACGGTTCGCCAACCGCACCAACGGCGCGGACTTCCGCATTGCTGTTTTCGGCCCGGGCGAGCTCTGCGTTTCGCGAATCTCAGTCACGCGCGATTGAACGCGAGAACATTGCATAACCCGGCTACACTTCTGGTATACTGAACAGTCTCGAAGTCGTAACATGGAATAGGAGGCGAGGGCAAATGGCAGAACGAACCGGCGTAGTGGCGTTCAAAGGCGATGGTTTGACTCTCGAAGGTGGGGAGTTGGTTCTGGGGCAGCCTGCACCTGAATTCAGAATTCGCACGGGACTTGCCCCTGACACGGAGTACACTCTCGCAACGGACGCGGGGAAGATCCGGCTCCTGAGCGTGGTGCCCTCCCTGGATACGCCGGTCTGCAGTCTGCAGACCCAGCGGTTCAATGCAGAAGCTGAGGCGCTCGGTGACAAGGTGGTCATCGTTACGGTGTCCATGGATCTGCCGCCGGCCCAGGAGCGCTGGTGTCAGGCCAACTCCGTGGCGAATCTGAAGACCGCGTCGGACTACTACGACCACAGCTTCGGGCTGGCCACGGGCTTGCGAATCAAGGAACTGGGGCTGCTGGCCCGGGCGGTGGTCATCCTGGACGGAGACGGGGTCGTGCGATATATCCAGATTGTTCCGGAAGTCACCGACGAGCCGGACTACGACGACGCACTTGCTGCGGCGAAAAAGATCGCTGGATAGCAGGCCGCGCGGAGCACCAATCAGGGCGCACGCAAGGTGCGCCGTGCGCCCTGATTTCAACCACTGATAGGTGGGCCATTCGTTGTGCGACCCGCGCCCACTGCGATCGGCCTGCAGACGACGGCAGACGGCCTGCGCTGACTGCAACGGCGAAACGCGTGGCACGCTGGGAGCTCTCTCACCCAGAAAGCGTCTCGGATCTAGCCCGGCGGCCAGGCCATCTGGCGACCGCCGATGACGTGCAGGTGCAGGTGGGGCACCGACTCTCCCGCGTGGGGCCCCACATTGAGCACCAGGCGGTAGCCGGTCTCCTCGATGCCTTCCTCTCGCGCAACTTCCGCTCCGGCCAACACAAGTCTACCCACGAGTTCCGCGTCGCCCTGCTCCACCGACGCGATATTCCCCACATGCTCCCGTGGGATCATCAATACGTGAACAGGGCCCTGGGGGTTGATGTCCTCGAACCCCACGACGAATTCATCCTCGTATACGATCTTCGCCGGGATGTGCCCCGCAGCGATCTTGCAGAAAATGCAGTCAGCCATTTCGATCCCTCCTAAGCAAGCCCTATGCTGCGCAGGTAGTCCATGCATGCGATCACTTTCTCGTGGCGCTGGGCCACATCCAGACCGTCTACGAGCGGCCCCTCGAGCTCCAGGGTCAGCGGCCCGGCGAAATTCGCCGAAGCCAGGATCTGCTTGATGCGCGGGAACTGCACAACGCCCTCGCCGAGAACGGGGAAGTTGGGCGAGTGGTAACCGCCGTCGGTGTCCTTCAGGTGCAGGCTTGCGGTGAAACCTATCACGCGCTCCAACTCGTCGGCGCTGTCCAGCCCCTCATTGTAGTAGAAGATGTTGGCGGTATCCAGGTTGATCCGCACTGCCGGGCTGTTCACTTCCTCGATGGTTCGCAGCATGCCGTCGGCATTCTGACAGAAGGGCGGGTGGGTCTCCAGAGCGATCACGACACCGCGGGCGGAGGCCTCATCGCCCAGGTACTTGAGCCGCGCCATGTGAATTGCGCGGTCCAGTTCGGTACCGTTGGCGCTGCAGAACCAGATGGGCACGCCCAGCTTCGCGCAGGCGTCAAGGGTGGCAGTCGCTGCGTCGATGGAGGCCTCCTGATCCAGGTTCACTCCGCCACTGAGAGTGAGAATACTGACACCGGCGTCCTTGCAGGCTGCGGCAATGGTCTCGAGCTGATCCAGGGGGCGAACATTGATCTCGAGATGACGGATACCGGCGTCGGCGATGTTGGCCACGGCGTTTTCCCAGCTACCGTAGCCGCCCTCGCGGATAGAGATGATCCCGGACATGAGTTTCACCTGAATTGTGACCGGCGGGCCGGCCTGAGATGCGCTTCATCAGGACAGTTGACCGTCCGGTGCCCGGATTCCTCCGCGATCTGGAGATGGTGAGCGCACGGTGTGGGAGGGACTGGCCTGTCGTGGAGGGAACATATATAGCGATCAGCCGGGTATCCAGGAGCCGTGGGAAGAGCTCGATGTCCCGTTTTCTCGTCCGCCATAAGTGGGCCGTGCTCGCTGCCATCGTCCTGATTTTGGTGGCAGTGATGGGTGTTGTGCGGGCGATGGGTCGTGCGCCGGAGGTTACGGTTGCCCGGGCGCACAGGGGTGATCTGCGCCTGCGCATCGCCGCATCCGGGCTGGTCGAGGCAGACAGCTCCGATCTGTCCTTCGAGGCGTCGGGCCGAATCTCTGCGCTCTACGTGGCCGAGGGAGACCCCGTCGCCCGTTCCCAGTTGCTCGCCCGAATCTCACCCGTCGGTGGGCTGCCGGGAGCTACTTTGGGCCAGGATGCCATCCAGTCGCCCTTTGACGGCACCGTGGTGGAGGTCTACCTGCGCCGGGGTTCCATCGTGCAGCCCGGACAGGCAGTGCTGCGTGTGGTGTCCGCTGCGGGCGGCTGGGTGACCGCGTTCATCGAAAGCGAGGATGCGGCCTATCTGAGCCCGGGTGATCGCTTCGCATGCCGCGCCGGCGGCTATCTGAGCCGCGCCTGGGATGTGACGGTGGACCAGGTCGGGCGCGAAGCCGTCGTGCGTAGGGACCTGCCGGGCGCGTCACGGCAGGTGCGGGTGCGGATGCTCCCGGTCCAGGGCGCACTGCCCCTCGCCCCGGGAACTGAGGTGGATATCGACGGCGAAGTTACCCTGGCCCATGACGCGGTGCTCATCCCTGCGGCCTGCATAGTCCGGGAAGGGCCAAGAGACCTCGTCTGGACCGTGGAAGGCGGGCAGGCTTGGCGGCGTGACGTGCAAGTTGGCCCCAACAACTTCGACCAGATCCAAATTCTCGAGGGCTTGCGAGAAGGCGAGGCGGTGATCGTCGACGGGAAGGCCGATCTGCGCGAGGGCATGCGCGTGGATGCGCGCGAGGAGCCCTCGCCGGCCGGCGACAGGGCCGGTGGCGCGCGATGAGTTCCAGAGAGCCGGCGGTGGTGGCTCGCGGCCTGCGCAAGGATTACCCGCTGGGCGACGTGACGGTCCAGGCGCTGCGAGGCGTTGATCTCGAACTGCCTGCCGGCAAGTTCGTGGTCATGCTGGGCCCCAGCGGCTGCGGTAAAACGACGCTCCTCAATCTCATCGGCGGACTTGACAAGCCTACAGCGGGAGAGCTGTCCGCCTTCGGCAGGCGGCTGTCCGAACTCAATGAGGCGCGCCTGACGGAGTACCGACGGGAGGACGTGGGTTTCGTCTTCCAAATGTTCAACCTCGTCCCAACCCTCACCGCATTGGAGAATGTTCTCCTCATCGAGCAACTTGTGGGTTTCGAGGGGCGTTCCGCGTCGGTGCTGGAGTCCGTTGGGCTGTCCGAGTTCGCCGACCACCTCCCTTCCCAATTGAGCGGTGGCCAGCAGCAACGCGTGGCAATCGCCCGAGCTCTGGTGAAGCAGCCTCGCCTGCTGCTGGCTGACGAGCCTACCGGTGCGCTGGATGTCCAGACCGGTCGCGAGGTGCTGTCGGTCCTGTGGCACGAGACGCGGTCGCGCGACATGACCCTCATCATGGTTACCCACAATCCTGTGTTCGCACACATCGGTGATCTGGTCGTGACCATGCGGGACGGCATCGTGGTGGAGGTGGCCGAGGGTGAGGCCCGGGACCCCGTCACCGTTGCCTGAGCGACTCCTGTCCCCCGTCAGCGGGTTTCTGCAGTTCGCAGGGGCGCTGGTGGAGGCCGCGGTCGTGCCCATGTTCCGGCGCAAAGTCTTCGCCGATGCGAGGGCATTGGGCGGTCAAACCGTCAGCCTCATGATCCTCGTGGCTATCGGCGTCTTGTTGTTCGTTGGACTCTACCAGGCGTACCAGTTCCTCACGGTAACGTACTCCACGATCTACTCCACAGGGCGCCTTGCAGATGCGTCCGTCCTGTTCGACCGCGGCCCCGAAGGCCTCGTGGACCAGGCACGGACCATCCCGCATGTGCGCGAGGCCATGGGCCGGGTGGTGCGCGACGGCGCGATCATCCAGGATGGCCGGGAGCATGAGCGGGTTATGGGACGGTTCGTGGGTGTCCCGCGCTTTCGCCCGCCAGCCATCAATGATCTCCTCCTCGTGCACGGGCGCAGAATCCGCAATGCCGACGAGGCGGTGCTCGAGCACCAGTTCGCCGCCGAGTCGGGTTACCGGCTCGGCGACGTCATCAAGTGCTCCTACGTGGGCCGGGAGCGAGAGTTCACCCTGGTGGGATTCGCGATCAGCCCGGAGTATGTCTACCCGGTCCCTTCCCAGTATTCGCTGTTCGTGGCCCGGGGGACTTTCGGGGTAGTCTTCATCGACGAGGCCAGGGCGCGGGAGTGGCTGGGGATCGGTCGCCAGATCACCGAACTGCATGTGCTGACGGACCCCGGAACCCGGGAGGAAGTCCTGGAGAAGCTCGAGGGCCTGGTCGAGAGCTACGGCCTCGAGACCGGGTTCGTACAGGACGACCAGCCTAGCAAGCGGCTCCTTGACATGGACCAGCAGGGCTTCGCGACCCTCAGCGTGTTCTTCCCTTTGCTTTTCCTGGCAGCCGCGGGGCTGTCGCTGTACGGCGCACTTAGCCGGATCGTCCGCCTGCAAGTCTCGCTCATCGGGATGCTCAAGGCCTGCGGGTTCAGCGACGCCCAGATCCTCGTCCAGCATGTGCTGCAAGGGGTGATTGTGAGCGTCGGAGGCGCCATTCCCGGCGTCGTGCTGGGGCATCTTCTCGCACAATGGCTGGGGAAGCAGTATGCCGAGTCCCTGAAGCTCGCCATGTTCTACACGGAACCCCAGTGGACCACCATGGGCTCGGCATTCCTCATGGCCGCGGGAACAGGCTTCTTGGCTGCATATCTACCGGCGCGGATGGCAGCGCGGCTCACGCCGGCGGTGGCGATGCGCGGGGATATTGAGAGCCCCCGTGGTATACTGGCCCAGCGCCGGCTTACCCGGCTGATCCGTCTGCCGCGCGTCGTGTATCTCATACCCCTGCGAGGCATTTTCCGCCGGGCATCGAGAACGCTCCTTGCGATGGCCGGGATTATCGGCGGGGCCGCCATTATTATCACCACCTTCGGCATGTATGTGTCGACGATGGATGCCATCGATGAGTATCTGCAGGGGACCCGCACGTACGAGATTGACGCGCAGTTCACATCGCCCGGCGGCCTGGAGGTAGCACGGTTCATCCGCGGCCTGCCCGGGGTGCGCGAGGTGTCGCCGAACACCGGTCTGCCGGTGCGATTACGGTCAGACCGAGGGGAGGCCGAACTGATGCTCACGGGAATCCGATCCGGCCAAAGACTCCTGCGTCTCCACGCGGTCACGGGGGAACTGATCCACACAACGCCGGACGGAATCTGGGTTCCGCTGAAGATCGCTGAACGCCTCGGAGTGGAGACGGGCGATCCCATCTGGGTCGAGTGGATCCGCACCAGCAGGCGCAGGCCGGTGGGCAGGCTCATGAGGGTGTCCGGGCTCGTGGACGTGTCCATGGGTAACTCGTGCTATGGCGAGTACCACGACGTGCGCCGCGCGTTCTCGGACCGCGTATATCCGGAGAGTTCCTACGGAGCCTTCATCGCCTGCGACCCGGCAGAGACAGAGGCCCTGCGGCGCCGGCTGGAGCGATCTGACGCTGTGGCCGCGGTCACCACCACCCGGGACGCCGAAGAGCAGATTGAAGAGCAGATGGGACTGATGTTCGTTTTCATCGGCGTCCTGCTGAGTTTCGGCAGCGTCCTGGCGGGAGCTGCTGTCCAGAGCGTGGCCTCCGTATCCATCCTGGAACGCACCCGGGAACTGGCGACCTTGCGCAGCCTGGGCTTCGCCGCAAGATCTGCTGCGGGGCTGATCGCCTTCGAGCTGTTCGTGCTTGCGGTTCTGGGGCTGATTGTGGGTATTCCGCTGGGGGTGAGGCTCAACACGCTGTTCATGGCGAGTTACAACACGGAGAACATGACTTTCCGGGCGATCCTCCCGCCGTGGGTCCATGTTGTGACGGTTGCCATCGTGTTCGCGCTGGTGGGGGCATCTGCGTGGGCCGGTGCGCGACGCCTGGCCACCATGGACCTGTCCCAGGCCACGAAGGCCAGGGAATAGCGGGGGCTCGCACATGATTTGAAGCGCGGGTCGCCCGCCGGCCGTTGCCTCTCGCGCGAACCCCATATGACCCTTTGCAGCTGCCTGATTTGGAGGCCTCAATGCCGCCCAATATTCTCTGGATCATGACCGACCAGCATCGCCGTGACTGTGTTGGCGCGTACTCGGATCGCCCGGTGCGAACGCCGAATCTGGACGCCCTCGCCGCGCGTTCAGCAGTCTTCCAGCGCCACTACACCACCTGTCCGCTCTGCGTGCCGGCGAGGTCCTCGCTGCATACCGGCCGCTACTCCCATTCTTGCGGAGCGATTGTCAACGGCTTTGGGGCCGCCGGCGACCGTGAAGCATCTCAGCTCAACCCGGGTGAGCGCACCATCGGCGAACTGCTGGCCTCGTGTGGGTACCGAGTTGGCCATTTCGGGGTTGATCACGTGCGGACGGTGCCGCCGCTCGGAGAGAGCACGGCATTCAGCCGTTTCATCTCGAAGGCAGACTGGATCCGACACGTCCGCGAGCGTGGCCTGGAGATGCCTGACATGAGCCCACACCAGCACCCGTGCCCCACACGGGTCGGTAACAGCGTCGTCACCCACCGGTTCTCCGCGCCGAAGCCCGGCCGGCATCCCTTCGATCTGCCGGACTTCGAGGACGTGTACTACGCTGATCGCGCCGTCGAGTTCATCCGCGAAGCGCCTGACGGCCAGCCAACGTTCCTGATGTGCTTCCTGTGGTTGCCTCACCCGCCCTTCGTGATCCCGGAGCCCTACTTCAGCATGTACGAACCCGCCGACATCGCGCTTCCTCCCAACGTTCCGGGCAATCAGGCGGGCAAGCCCGGCATGCATCTGGAACATCTCCCCGGACAGGTGGGAGCGGGGAAATCCCTGGATGACTGGCGCGAGGCCTGGGCGGCGTACTACGGCTGCGTGACGCTGGTGGACCACTGCATCGGCAGGGTGCTGGATGCCGCCGATGAGCGCTGGGGCCTGGATGAGACTGCGATCATCTTCCACCCGGACCACGGCGAGATGCTCGGCGCCCACCAGTATTTCCAGAAGATGGTCTGCTATGAGGAGGCAATCCACCTGCCGATGATGGTGTCAGCCCCGGGAACGCTGCCCGGTCCGCGAGAGCAGCTGACCAGCCATGTGGACATCGCCCCGACGATCCTGGACTTGTGCGGGGCACCGGCGCCCGAGGCCATGCAGGGGCAGTCCCTGCGGCCGCTGCTTTGGGGGAACGGTGAATTGCTTCACGAAGCGGTTTTCTGCGAGTACAATGGCAACCTGGTGCCCGACCTGTATCAGCGTTGCGTAGTATCGGGTGACTACAAGTACATTTGGAACCGTGACGACATCGACGAGTTGTATGACCTGCGCGAGGACCCGTGGGAGCTGCGCAACCTGGCGTCCGAGCCTGCACTGAAGGACATTCGCAACCGCCTGCGCGATCTCCTGAAGCGCTGGATGCGGGACACGGGAGACTTCCTGTCCTTGGACTGATCCGAACCATAATACTGAACCCATCGCCAATCTGTGAGGATCACGGCAATCATGGATCCGCGCATCATCATCAAGAAGCTACAGATTCTCGAAGGCCTGTGCGCCGAGAAGTCACTGCCCATTGGCCCGTGGAAGGCGCGCACGGCGAAACATATCGCGCCAGAGCGGTATGAGGAACTCGACGACTGGGCGGAGATTCCGGCGCGGTCTCACTGGCTCGCGGGGCTCACGGTGTTCATGCGGGGGCGCGTCCACGTGCCCGATGACTGGGACCTTGCGAACACCTTCCTGCAGTTCGGGTTCGAAACCATGGAAGGCCTGCTCAGCGTCAACGGGCGGCCGTGGTCGGGGCTGGATCACGGCCACAGTCGGTGTCCGGCTCCCGCGCCGGGGGATCTGGACCTGGAGATCGAATGGGATTGTGTTCCCCGGGTGCGCTGCGAGCCTCATCTCGCAGGCACTACCAGCACCTTCACCGGTGCAAGACTGGTGCAGATCAACCCCGACGTCGAGGCCGCGCTGTGGGACATGCGGTTCGCTTTTGAAGCCTTCAATGCGCTGGAGGACGGCCGGCGCAAGGAGCTTCTGGGGAAGGCCATCGAGGAGTCGATGCTCGCGTTTACTCTCTCCGCTCCCCGCGAATTGGTGCTGGAGGAACTTGACCGGGCGCGCAAGCACCTGCTGGCGGCCATCCTGAGCATCGCACAGGATCCAGAGAACGGCCGCATCATGCTCACGGGGCACACCCACATCGACGTGGCGTACCTGTGGCCCATCAAGGAGACCATCCGCAAGTGCGGCCGCACGTTCTCAACCGCCTGTTGGATGATGGACCGCTACCCCGACTACAAGTTTTCGTGCAGCCAGGCCCAGGTTTACCAGTTCACGCGGGACCACTACCCCGACGTGTACTCCCGGATGCGCGAGCTTGTGGCCTCCGGGCGCTGGGAGACCACCGGAGGGATGTGGGTCGAAGCGGACTGCAACGTGACCTCGGGCGAATCCTTGATCCGCCAGATTCTCCACGGGCTCGCGTTTTTCCGCGAGGAGTTCGGCACCCGGCCCACTGTCTGCTGGTTGCCCGATGTGTTCGGCTACAACGCCGGCCTGCCACAGATTCTCGCAGGCTGCGGGCTCACATCATTCTGGACCTGGAAACTCCACTGGCAGTCGCGCAATCCGTTCCCGCATCATCTCTTCTGGTGGCAGGGCTGCGACGGCACCCGGGTGCTAGCGCATATCCCGAAGCTCGGGGGCGGCGGCTACAATGGCCAGCCCACGCCGGAGCAGCTCGCGACTGCCTGGCGCACCTACCTGCAGAAGGGCACCTATGACCAACAGTTGTTCCCCTTCGGGTTCGGCGACGGTGGTGGCGGCGTGAACGAACAGATGATGGAATACGCCCGGCGTGCCGAACGCTTCCCAGGCCTGCCTGAGTGCAGAATCGGGACCACCGAGGAGTTCTTCGCGCAGGTACGGGAGCATAACCCGGACCTGCCCGTCTGGGTGGGCGAACTGTACCTGGAGACCCACCGGGGCACATCCACAAGCCAGGCGCGCATCAAACGATCCAACCGGCAGTGTGAGCTTGCCTTGCGCAGCGCCGAGATGATAGCCGTTGTTGCGAATCGCCTGCACGAAAGCGTGGACGTGGCGCCGTTGCGCGCAGCGTGGGAGAAGGTTCTGCTGCACCAGTTCCATGATATCCTGCCCGGGACGTCGGTGAAGGAAACCTTCGAAGATGCCGCGCGAGACCACGAGCAGGTGCTTCAGACAGCCCGCAAGGTGGGTCAGCAGGCGCTGTCGCGCATCGTTGGGGATGCGCGGGACACCCTGCGGTTCGCGGTGTTCAACCCGCTTTCGTGGGAACGAAGCGGCGTGGTTGAACTGGATGCGCCGGATGTGGGGGACGACCTGGTCGGAGTCATCCGGGGGCAGCAGGTACCGGTGCAGGTAGTCGGACACGATGGCGACCGCATCCGGGTGCTCGCGGCTGCGGAAAGGGTCCCGTCACTGGGCGGCGCGCTGCTGGAGTTGGTGCAGGATCGGCCGCTGCGGTCTCTGGTGACCGCATCTGGGAACACCCTCGAGAATCAGTTCTTCCGCGTGCAATTGTCAGAGATCGGCGAGGTGCTGAGCATCTACGACAAGCGCGCCGGACGCGAGGTTATCCCCGACGGGCAGCCCGCGAACCGCCTGCAACTGTTCCAGGACGGCCCCGAGCGCGAGGCGGCCTGGAATGTGCACCCGACCTCCACCAGGCGCGAGTACCCCTGGGAAGGTGACTGCAGCCTGCGGGTCACGGAAAGCGGGCCGGTGCGGGCGACGATTCGGGTGGAGCGCAGTCACCGGGATACCCGGCTGATCCAAGACATCATGCTATATGACAACAAGCCCCGCATTGACTTCCGCACCTGGGTCGACTGGCGCGAGCGGCAGACCATGCTCAAGGCCGCCTTCCCGCTGGCCATCCATACAGACCAGGCGACATACGAGGTGCAGTTCGGGGTGATCCAACGCCCGACGCACCGCAACACGTCCTGGGATGAAGAGAAGTTCGAAGTCGCCGCTCAGCGCTGGGTCGACCTTTCCGAGGGGGGATACGGCGTGAGCCTGCTCAATGACTGCAAGTACGGGCACGATGCCCTCGGCAATGTGCTGCGGCTCACACTGCTGCGAGGGCCGGAGTACCCGGACCCGGAGGCAGATCTCGGTGAACACGAGTTCACCTACTCGCTCCTGCCCCACGAGGGCGACTGGCGTCAGGGGGGGACCGTGCAGCAAGCCTGGCAGCTCAATGTTCCGCTCTTCGCCGTGCCTACGGATCGCCAGCAGAGCAGTGTCTGCTTCATGCGGGTGGATGGACCGGCAATCGTAGAGACATTGAAGCCCGCCGAGAACGGTGACGGGGACATCCTGCGCCTGTATGAACCTTACGGCAGCCGAGGGCGAGTCACGGTGGAGATCAACTTCCCGGTGAGCGAAGTGCGCGAATGCAATCTGGTGGAAGAGGACGCAAAGGCGGCCGACTTCGCGGAGGGAGTGCTGGCCTTCGACATTCGGCCCTTCGAGATAAAGACTTTCAGGCTGGTGTAGTGGTCTGCGCGGGTCGTTTGCCTTGTGTCGCGTGGGGCGGGCGTCCCGACGCCGGCTGCACACCTGGGCGACTGGCATCTGAGGCCGCGAACCCTCAGGCCGGTCCCCGGTGCGATCTATAACATCCCCCGCGCCTTGAGCTGCAGGTACTGGTTCACCGTCGCGACCGTAAAGTTCCCCGCCGGCGCATCTACTACCAGTGCCCCGCGCGCCCGGAGCGTTGCCAACGCTGCATCTCGCCGGGCGAGCACATCCGCTGCGACAGCCCGCTCATACGCGGCGTTCACATCGCCCGGGATGCCTCGCCCTACTGCCTCCAGATCGGGATCGCGCAGTGTCACTAGCAGCGGCAAGTGGCGCGGGCGAAGCGCGCCAGCATGCGCTATCAGTGAACGCGAGCAGTCCTCGTCCACGAGGTCCGAGAACAGCACCACCAGCGCGCGTTTACGGCAGCGGTGGGCCAGCGCCGCGAAAGCCCGGTCGTAGTCCGGCTCCTCGAGAGCGGGCTGGACGGCGTACAACTGATCGATTATCCGCCCGACCTGCGCCGCGCCGCGACCCGCGGGCACGAAGGCTTTCGGGGTGCGCCCGAAGGCCAGCATCCCCACACAATCACCCGTGTGTGAGGCCACATGGGCGAGCATCAGCGCCGCGTTCACGGCGTGGTCGAGCTTCGTAAGCCCCCCGACTTCCGCCGTCATCATGCGCCCGGCGTCCAGCATGAGCATGAGCGTCTGGCTGCGCTCTATGTCATAAAGGCGCACGATGGGACGGTTCCGTCGCGCCGTGGCCTTCCAGTCGATGCTCCCGTATTCGTCATCCGGGATGTACTCCCGGAGGCTCTCGAACTCGGCGCCTTGCCCCTGAATGCGGAGGGGCCGGAAACCAGCCTGCTGCAAACGGTCGGCGCGTGCGAGGGCCTCATAGCGGTCCACCTGCACCAGGTTCGGATAGACCCTGGTTGGGGCCGCAAGGGGCACGGTCTTGTGCCAGGCGCAGAGGCCCAACCTGCCCGTGCCGCGCAGGTGGACATCTCCAAACGTGAAGTCACCGCGGCGCGTGGGCAGGAGCGGATACCGGATTTCGCCCTGCTCAAAGGGTGCTAGCCGGACTGTGCGCTCACGGCCGATCTGCCGGAAGAGCTCCGGCGGGTCGTCCTTGACTATCAGTCGCCATGACCGTGGGGTCCTGTTGCGCACGCGAATTCCGACCTGGGTCTCCACCCCTAACGACAGGCGCTCGGGGACGAGACGCTCCAGCTCGACCCGGCATGCGCCCCGTGCCCAGAGGGCGTCCAGCATCGCCAGCATCGCGATCAGGCCGAGCCACGCCCAACCGACAGCGCCGGCAGCCGGAACGTAAGCCCCGGCCAGTTGCAGCGCCACAGCGGGCAGCATCAGCAGCAGCCCGAGCACGGTGAGTCGCATGGTCTATCTCGGCACCTCAACTGCGGCCAGCACGTTGCGGATCACGTCGTCCGCCCCGATGCCCTCAATTTCCGCCTCCGGCCGCAGGATGACCCGGTGGCGCAGGACCGGCAGGGCAATGTCCTTCACATCATCGGGGGTCACAAAAGCCCGTCCGCGCAGGGCTGCTAGAGACTTGGCCGCTTGCAGGAGCATCACCCCTGCCCGCGGGCTGCACCCCAGCACCAGGTTCGGGTGAATACGTGTAGCCCGAACGATCTCCCCCACGTAATGCAGGAGCTCCGGTTCGGCAGTGAGCTCCTGAATCTCCCGTCGCACAGCCCCCAATTCATCTGCGCTGGTCACCACCGTAACGCCGGCCTCGTCCAGCCGGTCGGCGTCGAAGCCATCATTGTACCGGGCGAGGAGCTCATCCTCCGCCTGGGGCTCCAGGTACGGAACCAGTATCTTCAGCATGAAGCGATCCAGTTGGGCCTCCGGCAGTGGATATGTACCCTCGTACTCCACCGGGTTCTGAGTGGCAAAAACGGTGAAGTCTGCGGGAAGCGGGCGGCGCTCTCCATCCACCGTCACCTGACGCTCCTGCATGGCCTCGAGGAGCGCAGACTGGGTCTTCGCCGGCGCGCGGTTGATCTCATCCGCCAGGAGAACAGTGGTGAACACCGGCCCTGGCTGGAAGTGAAAGGTGCGGGTTGCGAGTTCGAAGACGCTGGTGCCCAGAATGTCAGAGGGCATGAGATCCGGCGTCATCTGCGCGCGTTTGAACTCCATCCCAAGGCTGACTGCAAGCGTCTTCACCAGCAGCGTTTTTGCGGTGCCCGGTACGCCTTCCAGCAGCACGTGTCCCCGAGCGAGAATCGCCACAAGAAGCTGCTGAATCACGGTCTCATTGCCGATCACCGCCTTGCGTACGGACTCGATGATTCGTCCGGCAAGGTCGGCAGCCCGTCGAGGTGCAGCGCTCTCAAAGGTCATGGGGCGTAAGCTCCTGCTCGAAGCGGGAGATTTGGCGGACCAGGCGCAGCAAGTCCGCGTCATGCAGGTGACTGCCGGGCTCCAGCGCTGCGCGGCATTCGCGCAGCAGCGTCTCCAGCTCGTCTGGGTCGATCGCCGGGCGCCTGCGCGCAACTGCCCGGACCAGGGCATCGGGTTCGAGTGTCGGCGACACGGCGCACGCAATCGCCAGGCGCGACTGAAAATGGCTGAATGCCATCTCCAGCGCGGCCCTGGGCCGCCCCGCGCGCTGGTAGACGGTGGCGAAGGCGCGCACATACTCCACCGCAGAACGCCGGGGAGGCAGAGGCGACGGAACGATGCCGCCGAACCGAATCACCCGCCCTGCGATAAAAGCCGCCAAGATCAGGATCAGCGTCCAGACTGCCCGATCGGGGGCCGACCTGTCCAGCTTCTTGCTCGCCGCCGCGGGAGCGCGCTCCCGGTGGCCCTCATCGAAGAACACCCGGTCTCCGGGTCCGCCGAAGGAGAGGTTCGCCGCGAGCACGACATTGTCCGCTTCTCCGATGGAAGCGTTGGCGAGCATGTCTGCGTCACACAAGACCACAAGTTCGCCCTGGCCGATCGATCCCACCGCAAGGACCGGGCTGCCCGGCTTGCCCACCAGGCGCCACAGGCTCGGGACCTCCTCCAGCCGCTGCTGAGTTCCGCCCTGCGCAGGCCGCAGAGAGTCGTCCTGCAATCGCCAGCCACGCGGCAGGTGAAGCTGGTCCACGTCCCTGCAGAAAGGATCGGTGGGCTGGACATGGACGCGCTCGGGAATGGGCGCACCCGACTGTGCGGCACTCCAGCCAAGAGCGGCCAGAAGGGAGCGGTCCGGCCCCGCATTGGGGAGGGTTGCCCCTCGGACCGAGTCCGCCGGATCGGGGGCGATGATGGCCCGGTTCCCCCGCGCAACCCACGCCAGCATCCCCCGGATTTCGTCCCTGTTGATCTCCTCCTGGGGGTCGAACACCCAGAGCACGCCGCGCTCATTGCCAAGCTCGCCGAAGGGCTTGCTCCAGTCGGATGTCTTTAGTCCCGCGCGCCCGAGAAGCTCCCGCAGGGCCTTGACGCCCCACTCATTGGTGCGGTGACTGGCGTGATCGGCGTTCAGGTCCTGTCTGGGCGTACGGGATGACATGTAGGTGGCCGTGAGCGAAAAACAAAGCACGGCGACAACAACAACGACGAGAACGGTGAAGCGGTTCATCCGAGCTCCACCGCCAATTCCCAGACCCGGTCCAGCTTCGCAGCGCACTCCTCAAAGCGGTCACCATCCAGCGGCACGCCGCCATACCAGACAACATCGAGTTCGCGGGCAAGCTCCTGAAGTTCGCTCCGGATCGTAGGATGGTCCCCGAGAGCCGCCACGTACTCCCAGTTCGTGCTGGCCGGGTCGTATCGCAATGCCCCGGCCCGGTCCAGTTGCCGCACAACCGCTTCGAACAGCAGATGGACCGCCTCGTGCAGCCTGCCGGCGCTCGCGAGTCTCCGGGCCTGTTCCCTGAGCTGTGCCGGATCTGCGGAACGACCTCTTGGCGCTGGAGCGCGGGTTACAACGCCTTCGCGAAAGGCATTGCGGATGGTGATCAGGATGTGCGCCAGCAGCAGGGCCAAGGCGACGATCAATAGAGCCACAATCCCCCAGTAAAGCCCCGGCCAGGCCTCCTTCAGCGCGAAGACCTCGTCTCCCCACCAGCTCCGCAGGAGCTCATCGATCCATTCCAGCAGCTTCTGGATCAGCGGCACGCCCCGCCGGTATTCGGGCTGCGCCAGGATCGCCTCGATCTCCCGGTGCAGCCATTCAGCCGCCGGGCGGGAACCAGCCGCTACGCACAGGGCGCAGATGAGAAGCACCAGGATGGGAGGGCGTGTCAGAGACATGGCGTTGGCCGGGACCTCGGTCATCTGTGAAGGGCACCCGCGGCAGGCGCGACGTGAGAGACTCCCTGTGCGGGTGGCTATTCGCGCAGCGCTCCTTTTAGTCCTGCATTGCTCGACGCAGGAAGGTGTTCGGGCCCCGAAGTCGAATATGCTCGCGAACGCAGCGTGTGTATCACAGGATCGAAGGAGTTCAAAGATGCGCTACATCATGCTCTGCATCACCGTCTTCGCTGTCTTGCTGGGGGGCCATGCTGTCTGGGCGCTCAGCGAAAACGATCAGGCCGGAATGGACAAGTTGCTCGCCGACACGGTGACCTCGCTCACCACCGGCGAACCGGCGCTGTGGAACCTTTTCAGCAGCCAGGGGTCGGCGGCCATCATCGGCACCGCCGACAGTTTCACCGCCGCGTCCCGCTCCAAACTCAAGAGCAACGCCGACCTTGCGGCCGCATTCAGGCTACCCGAGGGCACGAAAATCGCTTCGGCCAACCTCTCCCGTTTGGGGGAGTTCGTTGCTGGGCGACTGAAGCTCACCTTCGAAACCACGCCGCCGCCACCGCCGCCTGTGGTTGAGCCGCCCTCGCTGGGCGACGTCTGGGACGCTTTCATGCCGCCGCAGATGTCCCGGTTCGTCGTGCGCGAAGCACCCGCGGCTTGCGAACCCGAGCCTCCGGCCCCGATCGTTCAGACCTGGGATGTCTGCGTCTCGGCCGTCCAGGATGGTCCGCAGCGATCCTTCAGGTACGTCTCTCTCACCATCACCCCGGAAGCCAAGACCACCGATCAGGCCGCCGTCGGTGCAGTGGTTGATACGCTGCGTTCGTGGGAACGCTCCATGCTCCAGGGCGACGTAACCGAACTGGCACAGGGGCTGTACTCCGACCCCTTTGTGGTTGGCGCATACACTCCCGACGGCCAGGCGTGGTTCTTCACCTACCCCGAATATCTCACGACCATGCTCGCGACCGCCCTGTCCATGGGCTCTGCGGAACGGTCCGCCATGCTGGACCTGGACACCGTGGTTAGCGGACCCGTGGCGTCCACCATCGGAAAGTGGAGCGTTGACATCCCCATGTTCGGCCACATGACCATGGGAATGACGGGCAGCTTCGTGAATGAGGATGGCCGCTGGCTAATGGTCTCTCTCTGCGGAGGCCTGCTGGAGGACTGAAGAGACCACGCGGTTACCGAGACTGACTTGGTCTGCCCGCGCGCTGCCACGGGTGCGGGCTCAGGAGGGATTCCATGATCTACCGGCAACTGGGCAACAGTGACATCCAGGTTCCGGCCATCACTTTCGGCGCGTGGGCAATCGGCGGCTGGTGGTGGGGCCCGACAGACGACCAGGAGGCCATCGCCGCGATCCAGGCCGGCATCGACGCCGGGATCACATGCATCGATACCGCGCCCATGTATGGTTTCGGGCACAGCGAGGAAGTCGTGGGCCAAGCCATCAAGGGCCGCCGTGATCAGGTGATCGTCGCCACAAAATGCGGGCTCATCTGGGACCGCGTGGAGGGCGAGTACTTCTTCGAAGCCGAGGACGAGCGCGGCCAGCACCCGGTCTACCGGTGCCTGAAGAAGCGCAGTATCCTTGCCGAATGTGACCGTAGCCTGCAACGGCTGGGCGTGGACGTGATAGACCTGTACCAGTGCCACTGGCCGGACCCGACTACGCCTATCGAGGAGACCATGGAAGCGCTCCTCGAACTGCGCGACGCCGGCAAGATCCGGGCGATCGGGGTGAGCAACTTCACCGAAGAGATGATCGAGGAATGTCTGGAGTACGGGCCGGTCCACAGCAACCAGCCCAAGTTCAGCCTCATCTCCCGAGAGCATCTGGACGGCGTGATCCGCTTCGCCCACAGCAAAGGCATCGCCAGCATCGTCTACAGCCCCCTTGAGCAAGGGCTGCTCACGGGCAAGGTCACCATGGACCGAAAGTTCGCGCCCGGTGATTACCGAGCCGAACAGCCATGGTTCCGGCCTGCCAACCGCAGGCGCGTATTGGACGTGCTGGAGGAAGTGGTCCAGCCCATCGCTGATGCCCACAATGCGACCCTGGGCCAGGTCGCCATCGCCTGGACAATTCACGCGCCGGGGATCACCAGCGCGCTTGTCGGCGCCCGCAATGCAAAGCAAGTGGCCGAGAACGCGGCAGCAGCGGACATCCAGCTTACGCCTGAAGAGCAGCTGTCTATCTTCGCCGCTTTTGACAGGCTGGACGAGCCGGAATGATCCAGCCGGCGCGCATCCGCATCCTGAGGGACCTGCCGATCCGTCCGGGCCGGTTCGTGCTCTACTGGATGCAGGCCTCGCAGCGTGCCCATTGCAATCATGCGCTGGAACACACCATCGACCTCGCGAATGAGGCGTCTGTACCGGTGGTGGTTCTGTTCGGTCTCACCGGGGGATACCCCGAGGCAAATGCGCGTCACTACGCCTTCATGCTGCAGGGCCTGGCGGAGCTGCATCGAGACCTGAAAGAGAGGGGCATCCCCTTCGTTCTCCGCACCGCGTCGCCCGAGATCGCCGCCTGCGAACTGGCGGAGGATGCCTGTGCGCTGGTCACGGACCGCGGCTACACGCGCATCCAGAAGCAGTGGAGACAGCACGTCGCAGAGAACGCCCCCTGCCGGGCGATCCAGGTCGAGACGGACGTGGTCGTGCCGGTCGAGGAGGTATCAGGCAAAGAGGAATATGCGGCCCGCACAATCCGGCCGAAGATCCACCGCCTGTTGCCGGAGTATCTCGTGCCGCTGAAGCAGCGCAAGCTCCGGAAGAAATGGGCGGATGCTGACTTGAGTTCGGAGGATTTGGCCGACCCGGAAAAGCTTCTCGCACGCCTGGACATTGACCGCTCCGTTCCCCCGGTGAGCGCTTTTCGAGGGGGGTATTCGCAAGCCAGGAAGCTTCTTCGCGAGTTCATCGACCACAAACTCGACCACTACGATGAGCGGAGCAATGACCCGTCACTGGACTTCACCTCCCACCTGAGCCCCTATCTGCATTTCGGGCAGATTTCTCCGCTCGAGGTCGCCCTTGCAGTAGCAGAAGCGCCCGGGCCAAATGAGGAAGCTTTTCTGGAGCAACTCATCGTGCGCCGCGAGCTTTCCATGAACTTCGTCCACTACAACCCGGCATACGACACCTACGACTGCCTGCCGGACTGGGCGAAGGCGACGCTCGCGGAGCACGAGAAAGATCCGAGGCCCTACGTTTACTCGGAAGATGAACTCGAGCAGGCGCAGACCCATGACCCATACTGGAACGCGGCGCAGCTGGAGATGGTCCGTGCGGGCAAGATGCACAACTACATGCGCATGTACTGGGGCAAGAAGATTCTCGAATGGTCGCCCACGCCGCGAGCGGCCTTCGAGACCGCATTGCGCTTGAATAACCGGTACGAATTGGACGGGCGTGACCCGAACGGTTTCACCGGGGTGGCGTGGTGCTTCGGGAAACATGATCGGCCCTGGCAGGAACGGCCGGTATTCGGGAGAGTGCGGTACATGAACGCCGCCGGTCTCGAGCGCAAGTTCAGAATGGACGCTTACGTGGCGAAAGTCGCGGGTCTGGCTCAGTAGCGCAAGGCGCCGCGCAGCCCGGCTCCACGGAGGAATCGTTTGTGTCAGAACGCATTGCCGCGCAACTCGTATCGGGCAGCGTCTCCGAGCCTGCACGTTCGCTCCCGGTCCGGGATGAGTATGACGTCATCGTTGCCGGCGGAGGGTTGGCGGGAGTCTCAGCTGCAGTTGCGTCAGCGCGCGCCGGGGCAAAGACGGTGCTTCTCGAACGCAACGGGTTCCCCGGCGGCGTCGCAACCGCGGGCATGTGCTGCTCAGTGTTCAACTGCTACTACACCGCCGGACATGAGCTTGTGGTGAAGGGAAACTCACTGGAGTTCGTGGACCGTCTGGCCCAGGCCCACGGCCCGGGTTCTCGCTGGCATCGCCACAAGGGGCATATCATCTACGACGTGGAGACCGCGAAAGTGGTCCTCACTGACCTCGTAGAGGAAGCCGGCGCTCACGTGCTTTTCGAGGCCCCGGTGGTCGGGGCGGTCATGGACGAGAACCGCCTGCGCGGAGTGGTGATCGAGACCAACTCCGGGCGCGAATCGCTTCTCGCGAAGACCGTGGTGGACTGCACCGGCAACAGCGACGTCGCCTGGCATTCCGGCGCACCGGTGCGCGAGATCGGCGACGGTATCCACGGGCTGGAGACCCTTGTCTTCCGTGTGGGCGGCGTCGACGTGGACCGCTTCGTGGAGTACTTCGTAGACCACCCGGACGAGTACCCGCCTTACATGGACGTGGACTGGACCTTCGAGGAGGCGCTGGCGCAGTACCGTGACACCGGCACATTCCTCTTCCCGCACGGTGGCGGCGAACTCTTCAGCATTGTCCAAGACGGCATCGCATCGGGCGCCTACCCGACCAGGGTCGGCGTGCATGACCACATCGACGCCCTGCAGATCCACGCCATCCGCGACCTCGGCGTGGCCCACCTCATAACCGGGTTCAGCCGGATCGAAAAACTGGACGTGGGCAGAATTACCCGGGCGATGATCGACGGCCGCAAGATGGCTTTTCAGGTGACCGAGTTCTTCCGGGGGCATGTTCCCGGGTTCGAGAGGGCGTATGTCAGCGCCACGGGGGATGACCTGGGGATTCGCGTGAGCCGCTGGATCGACGGGGAGTTCCAGTTCGCGCCGGAGATGAAGGCCAACGCCACGCGGTTCGAAGATTCCGTCGGCCGCGGGGTGGTTGAGAGCGATTTCGTGAAGAACCCCGCGCCAGGAGCGTGGGGAGTCCAGGCCATGGAAGACTCCACCTTCGACATCCCGTATCGCTGCATGCTGCCGCGCGACGTGGACGGACTGATTATGGGCGCAGGACGCAGCGTCAGCGCGGTGAACCCGTGGACCTTGCGGGTCATGGCGCTAACCATGGTCATCGGCCAGGGGGCGGGGGTTGCGGCGGCGGTCTGCGCGGACAGAGACACGGTCCCGCGTGATGTAGACATCACCGAGGTGCAATCCGTTCTCCGTCACCAGGGAGCTGAAGTGTAGGATCGGAAGCAAGCGCCAGCAGGCGCCTCACATGCGGCCACGGATCGCGGTGCCAGTCCCCCGACTCCTATGACTCCAACGGCGCGCCCATCACGTCGAAGGTCACGCCGCCGCGATGGCGTTCGCCTGCGAAGACGCCCTTCTTCAGCTTTGTGGTCCGTTCGGTCTGCCGCGTGGCCACGAGGCGTCTGCAGCGGACCGTATCCATGCCCCAGGATGCATCTCCCGGCACGCCGGAGTTCAGCTCAACGCGCAACTCATCGGTGTCCACCTGCACGCGGACCTGGAATCGCACCTCGCGCCAGTTCTGGTCCAGCTTGACGCTCTGTCGCAGGCCCATCAGCTCGTTCGCCCCGTGGAAGACTCGCATGCTCAGGGCGCCCTCGCGGAAGCCCTCCATCCGGGCGCTCACTGAGATGTCGATGAGATTGCCTGCATCAATGCCCGGGAAGGGCCCAAGAACCAGGGGCTCCGGATCAACTCCAAACCGGCCTTCTTCGGAGTACACCAAAGGCTCCACATCCACATGTGCGTGGAAGGGGTTCGCGTAGACCAGCCCGTCCCACTTGCCCTCCGGGGTGACGCTCTTGAGCAAGCCCGTGCGGTCCTCGCCGGTGCCGATCGAGACGATCTCCAACCCGTTCCAGGCACGCACGGCACCAGTACCACCGGTGACACCGGGTCTCGGCCTGTCATCCTCAGCGACGAGTCGTCTGAGCGCATCGCGCAGCGCGGCATTGTAGCCCTGGTCGTGTCCCTCGGGCCAGACCATGCAGTGGATGAACTGGACGCCGTTGTCACGCATGTACTGAAGCTGCCGGTAGGCCGCGTCCACGTCGGGGGTGAGGGACTGGTACTCGCCGACCACCATGTTGTCGAAGCCTGAACTGTGGGGGCCCTGAACCGCGTTGAACTCCTGGGTGTACCAGACGCCGTAGCGCGTGAAGCCGAAGCCCACGCCTGCGTTGAGGTTCCAGTCAATGGGCGTCACTCTCTGCGCGGGCCGGCTGAAGGCCGTGAGGCTGCTGATGGCATAGTGGTCGGGGATCTGGTGGCACTTGATGGTTTCGGCGGGGAAACCTGCCAGGAGCGCTTCTCGGTACGTCCCTGCGATGATGCGGTAGATGCAGTAGTTCATGAACCGCATCCACACCATGTAGTACGGGTTCTCCACGGAATATGCATCCCAGTGACCCCGGCCGATATTGCGCGGAGCGTCGAACCGGTCCGAGGTGAATTCGGTGCCGAAGGTTCGGTTGATGCCACCAAGACCGCCGTACAGGTCTGACAGGTAGCGATAGAAAGCCCGGATCATATTGGGATTGTAGTCGCCGTGGGTGGCCTGGCTCTCGGCGTTGATCTCCATCTCATGGTTGGGCTCTACGGCCACGAAATGCTCGGGATTGGCGCGGAACGCTTCAACGAGTTCGCCCAGGAACGCCCGCAGGGGCAGGTCATACAGGCACTCGATGGGCTTCACTCCGGGCGCATAGGTGCCCGATACGAAGCTCTTGGTCTCGCCGAATTCGCCGTAGGTGCCGGCCACGTTCTCACGGTCCACCAGGGTATACGCAGGCAGGCCGGTCTCGTCGTCTGTCGCGGCCATCCACTTGCCGGCCTGCCCGTAGAACCAGCGGTGGGTGAAGCACGGCTCCCAGCACGCAGGCAGGTCGGCGTCGTACCGACCGACGCGGCCGCGCACCCACTTCATGTAGTCTTCATTGGCCCAGAATGCCGGGTCGGTACGCTGGAAGTCCGGGTTCCGCGCGGCGGAAGTCGCGAAGTCGGTGCGCAGGTGAGCGAACTCGCTGCGCTTCACATACTTCCCCTCGGGAACTTCATCGAACAGCCCGCCGGTGGTAAACCAGAAGAGATTCTCCCGCACACCCACGTTGATCTGTTCCACCTCTCCGGGGCCTTTGATGCGCAGGATATGAGACAGTTCACTCTCCTGCAGCGTGGCCGCCAGCCCCCCGTCCGCGGCGCGATGAATACCGGTGCAATTGGCAGGCAGATCGGCCTCCATTCTCGCCAGATCGCCCGACCGGAGATCGAGCAGGTAATAGCCGCTGTCTCCCCGGGAGTAGATGATGAGCTTG
Source organism: Armatimonadota bacterium (assembly GCA_013314775.1). Lineage (NCBI taxonomy): Bacteria > Bacillati > Armatimonadota > Armatimonadota bacterium. The sequence continues at coordinate 357,627 of JABUFB010000010.1, forward strand.
CACCCAGGCCTCTCCGGGCCGTCAGCACCGATGAACAGGTCGTCGTCGGGCTTGCGAGGAAACGGCACTACTCGCGTGCGCGCGAGCAACCCCTCCTGCCCCCAAAGGTCAACGGAAACGGTCTCGTCGTTCGTGTGATAGGCAGTGGCAAGCTCCCAGCCCGGTTTGTCGGGAAGAAAATCCCCACCGGCGATGCGCACGCCCCTGCCTTCAGGCACCGGCAGGCTCATCGATGCCAGCTGGTTGCCCCAGCGGGTGAAAATGCCTGCGGGCACTGCGCCCCCAGACCGGAAAGATGCTGCCCCGATATTCCAGTCGCCATCTGCAGTCTTGAGCGCAACCACCTGCACGCCACCTCGGACCCATTCGGAGAAGGCCAGGAATTGCACCTCGCAGATACCCCGCGGGTTCAGCACGCGGATCACCGAGTGGTTCTCCGGCGAAGGCCCCTCCCCCACCACGATCCAGGGACGCGGGACCTCTTCGCTGGTCTGCACGCCGTCGTACTCGCGCAACTGGCTTGCGAGGTCCAGTTCCCGCCCCACCACGGAGATCGCCGTGGTGTTCAGGCCCGACGTGAACCGCTGCGTGCCCGCGATCACGTCCTCCCACGGCTTGATGCTCGCGGGCCTGATGAGACGCGCTTCGATCTGCTGCTGCAGGGCTTCCAGCTTCTCCCGGGCCTCGCGCTGTCGGGCCTCTTCCGCCGCGATTTCAGCCCGCGTCGGCTCCCGCAGGCGCAGGTTGCGGATGGTGAGCAGGCGCCCGTCCTCGTCGCCCAGGTCCAAGCGGAAATCCAGCACCCTGGCGTCCCACTCGCCGGGCTTCTGGGCCTTGATGTCGATGGCGACCTCCTGCCACTGGTCCGACGCAGGGAGCGGACCGAAGCTGGCGATGGCGTACTGGTTGAATGGATTGCCAAAGTAGATCTGGAAGCTCGAGGACCCACGGGGCGCGAGGCAGTCGAAGGCGAGGACATGGATCTTTTCGTGATCGAAGGGGGCGACGCGCTCCAGCACCACATAAGGGTCGCCGCCGGTGGACCGCATTTCCCAGGTTTCCTGGCCCAACGGCTTGACCGTCATGGCATGCATGATGGCGGTGGGGATCAAGGGCACGGACGGCGCTTCATCGGCGGCGACGCAAGTGAATGCAAGACACAGCAGGCCGAAGGTGAGAAGGGCGTCCATGAACGCGGACCTCCCATGGATCGTCAAGTAAACTGGGCACATTTTCCCCGGACGTGGGAGGGACACCTTGCCTCGGTCGCGAAATGTGGGCCTCAGCGTGAGCTGTGGCCGTGGAAATCGCAACGCCAGGAGGCGCTAATGGACGCCCAGTTGATCCGTGCAGTCGTTCTCATCGCCCTTCCCCTCGTGCTCATTCTCGCACAGATGGTCTTCGCCGCAAGCGAAGACCTCGGCAATGGATTCCGGCACCACGGAGTCTGCACCCCGGTCAGCAATCACCGGGGCATTGTCGCAACCCAGGACGCAGAGGGACGCGACATTGTGCTGGTTTGGCTGTTTGACCACCGCGGTGGGTATGCGCTCCTTCTCATCGACGCTGAGACCGGCAAGACCGAAACCTATCCGATGCCTTTCCCGCCGGGCGGCGACTGCCCGTATTCTTCGATCCTATCCAGCAAGAACAAGTTCTACACCCATTTCAACAGCTGGTTCTGCGAGTTCGACCCGGTAAAGCGGGCCTTTACTTTCCATACCAAGACAACCCCGCAGATGGCCATGGGCATGACCGAAGACGACAATGGGGTCATCTGGTCGGTCACTTACCCCGACAGCGGTGTGGTTTCTTTCGACCCCGAGACCCGGGAGTTCAAGGACTATGGCCGGGTGCATGCCGAGAACTGGCGGCAGTACCAGCGCTATGTGGCCGCCGATGACACGGGCTGGATCTACTTCGGCATCGGCAGCACAAACAGCCAGGTCATCGGGTTCAACCCGAAAGAGGGAACCGCCAAGCCCATGTGCCCAGAGAACGAGCGGGGCAAGGGCACCGGCTATGTCTACCGCGACATGGATGGCAAGGTCTACGGCCGGCCGCTCACGGGTGCACCCAACAACCCGACGGACAACTGGTATGTCTTCTATCGGGGCGAGGCCACGAAGATCGGAACAAAGGAGAAGCAGAACCCGAAGCCGATCATCACCTCCAGCCAGGGTCTCTTCCACCAGAAGTTCCCCAGCGGCAAGATTCTCTCGGTCTGCGACACCGTGGAGAAGATCATGAAGGTCACTGACCCGGCTACCGGCGAGACGAAGCAGCTGACCTTCGAATACGAGAGCGAAGGCGCGCATGTCATGGGTCTGTGCGTTGCGCCCGGAGACACCATCTGCGGCGGCACCGCCTTCCCCATGCGCTTCTTCCAGTTCGACCCGAAGACCGACGAGTGGGTGAACCGCGCCAGCTACGGCCAGTGGAACACAGTTGTGCGCCAAGGCGACCGATATTTCGTGGGGGGCTACGGCGGCGGCTTCCTGCTGGAGTGGGACCCCTCACAGCCCTGGGTGCCCACGGTGAAAGGCAAGGACGGCTGCAATCCGCAGTTCATCACTGAGTGCACACCGGCCATACACCGCCCCCATGAGCTGCTCGCCCACCCGGACGGCAAGACCATCGTTCTCGCGGGAACTCCGGGATATGGATACACCGGCGGCGGATTGCTCTTCTATGACCGCGAAACGAAGGAGCACGTGCTTGTGGAGCACGAGGACATCATTCCGCAACTGTCCACCATGAGTCTCGTTGCCCTTCCCGACGGCAAGCTGCTGGGCGGCACCACAACGAGCCCCGGGACCGGCGGCGAGAAGCTGGCGGACCAGGCCGAGATGTACATCATGGACATGGAATCCAAGGGAATCGAATGGCGCGAGGTGCTCTTCCCAGGCGCCCAGAACTACACCGACATGTGCCCGGGACCCAACGGGCTGGTGTACGGCGTGGTCGACTCACACATCTTCTTCGTCTTCGACCCTGTGAAACGCGAGGTCATCCACAAGGAAGACACCAGCGCGACCCTGGGTTCGACCAACGGCCAACAGGGCCCGCGGGTGTTTGTCACCGCGCCTGATGGAACCATCTATATGCTGTTCGTGAAGGGCATCGCGAAAGTGGACCCGGCGACGTTTGCGATCGACCTGATCGCCCAGTCGCCAGTGCCCATCGGCCCCGGCGGAGACATACTCGATGGCCGCATCTACTTCGCCAGCGGCTCGCACATGTACAGCTACGAGGTGCCGAAAGGCGAATAGCCAACGATACTGCAGACACAAAGCGGCGGCCCCTGGTTGTCTCCGAGGGCCGCCGTTCTCGTTTGCTCGCTGCCCCTCTACGGCTCGACCGAGACCCGCACATCATCGATGTAGAGAGTGCAGTTCGCGTTGTTCGGCCCGAAGAGCACCGTCTGGATGCGTCGTACCCCATCCATCGCGAATGGCAGCCCCTGCACTGTTCTCGGGCCGATGGTCAGGTCGAACACGCCCTGGTCCAGGTGAGCCCGAATGCGCACATCTTGCCATGTATCCGGCTCAAGGCGCATGCCGTCCACCGGATTCTCGATCTCTCGGAAGTACGTCACCGTACCGTCCGCTGCGATGCGCACATGAAACGCGCGGCAGGAGAATTCGCCGGGTGGATTGTCGTACGCGTCGATCTCAATGCGACCTTTATTGCTGGACGGCACGTAGACCCTGGCGCGCACCTCGACCAGTCCACGGGTGGTGTCGGCCGCGTCCTGGGGGCTTAGCCGGACCCAGGCGAGCCCGCCCTGCATGTGGGTCTCGGCGAGCCGCTGGATCTTCAGATACTGCCGCTCGCCAGCCTGTCCGCCGCCGACGGGATCATCATTGAGCACCTGGACGCGATCCGGCGAGCCCTCGGAGATGAACCAGGCGGTTCCGCTCGAAGCCGCCACCGGATCAAGGTCGCCATCCACCGCTCCCGTCCCTGCGACTGCTGCCTGGAAGTCATCCTGCAGGGCCACGAAAGGCTCCCGGTCCCGGTTTTTCCGCGGCAGAGCGCCCAGTTGAACGGTGTCTGGGTATTCGGGCTCCGGCTCCAGCGGCACGAATTGGAAGGAGTACAGGTCGGCGTCGCTCAGGACGAACCGAAGGCGAACCGGGGTGCCTGCGAGCTTGCGAAGGTCCCCGCCCTCATAGTCCCACCGGACAACGTGCCGCAGGTCGTCGCAGAGGATGGGCGCACACTCTTCCAAATTGTAGCCCTCGATGGGGTTGCCTTCGGCATCCTGAATCTCCACCCGGATCCCCCCGGCGCCCGAAGTCTCCGCATTGATCGCCAGACTCCCGCCTTCGAAAATCAGGGGCCTGGTGACGATCTCGCCGCCCTTGAGGGTGGCCTGTGCGGAGACGAAACCGTCCACGCGTATTGTGTATCGCCGCACCGCAGTGCCGATCCCCTCCCAGTAGCTTTCCGTGGCGTAAAGGGACAGCTCATCGGGCGCATCTTCGGTTGCCGAAGCCGTCTCCACCATGCCCCAGAAGATGAAGTTGTCGCCATAGACCCAGCTTTCCCGGTCACGCGGGCCGGGACGAATGAAGGCTTCGGGCCAGCGCTTGAAGGTCAGGCCATCGCGGCTGGACATGAAAAGCCCGTCGGTGATCGCGGTCCCGTAGCGGGGGTGAGATTTCGCCCTGACCACCCGTTCATCCAGACCGGGGAGTTCCAGGATCGACTTGTTCCAGCCGCGGTCGGTATAGCGCATGGGGAAGCCCACGAGTATATGTGGCGCTCGGTAGTACGGCTGGATCGCGTTGGTATACAGGTGCTCTTTCGGCGCATCGGGCCACTGGAGCCACTCCGGCTCGGGGAACTTGCGGATGTCGGGTGAGGTGGCGGTCATGATGTCGCGAACGCCATCCTTGAAGCCTCGGTGGTACTCCCGGTACTGCTTGATATGCGGGTCCCAGAAGGCCAGGTTCTGCGAGTCGAAAGCGCCGGTGGTGGTGATGGGCTCCTTGCTCAGGATTTCAAAGTGGATCCCATCCGGTGATGCCAGCACGTACAGGCCCACCGCGGGCTTGTGGCCGACGACGATGATTTTGTACCGCTCATTCTCGGGGCAGTCGGGGTTCTCGTCTTTGAAAACCGCGGTGTGCGCCGGGTCGCCACCAATCTCGGACAGGAATTCGGGGGTGAGGATGATGTTGTTATCGGTGGACCCGTTGAACTCGAATCTGCCCACCACGGGCCTGCGCCAGTTGATCCCGTCGTCGCTCTCGGCGTAACACAGGAACCACGGGTGGTCTGCCATCGCCTGGGCCGGCTCGCCGCTGTGAAGATAATGCAGGCCACGGTAGTACATGCGGTACAGGTCGCCGTCCCTGAATACCGACTGGAAGGCGCTGGCATTGCCTTCCCAGGGAGCATCGGTGCGCAGGACAATCTCGCGGCGCACCGGCTGGTGCAACGCCAGGCGCACCTCTCCGTCCATCCGCTCGATGAGCGCGTCATCCACCAGCAGTTCGAGACGCGACCCGATGTTGACCGGCTCCTGTGCGGACGACTGGGTACACATGGCGAGCACCACCGTGGCAAGCAGCAGGATGCGTGCGGGCATGAAAGGACCCCCGGTTTCCGACTTCCGGCATTTCTGGGACACGCGCCCCCTACTTCCGCGGCTCCGGGTTGAACATGGACAGGTGCTCCGCCCGGGGCTCCACGGCGACGACCTCATTCCCGACCCAGCGTGCCCGGACCTCCTGCTCTCGACCGGGAATGCTCTTCGCCGCAAAGCTCTGGCTGAAGGCCGGAACGGCCCAGGAGATGACCAACTCATCGCCCGGCGCACACTGCGCGAAAACCACGTAGGCGTCCGCGGGACCACCCCAGACCACAGGGGCGGGCTGGCCGTTGCGGCAGGCCCCGACCAGTGTCCTCTCGGCCCACGCCGGCGGGCGGAGGTGGAAGTCCGCAGTCTTGAGGGCGACAACTTCCAGCCGGCCGTCCGCGGGGCGACAGGCGGTCACCCGCGCCGCCGGATGCTCGCGGGTGAAGCACAGGTTGATGTACACGTCGTTCCCCACATCCAGCACCGTCCCACGCCAGGCTTCCCACAGCCCGCGCATTCCTTCGGGCGGGCAGCAACCCATCATGTGGATGCCGTTCCTGCTGATGCCCGGGGCGCCAAGGTGCGGATCTCCGGGGTAGCTGACCCAATCGTCGAAGGTGGTTTGGGCCACGAACCCGCCCTCGAGCCGCCGCAGTTCGCGCAGCGCCGCATCCACTTCAAGGGCGGGCTTGTCGCGATGCACATGCTCAAAGAGTGCGACGAACTCGGGCGTCAGGAAGAACTGGCTGCGACGCAGCTTATTGCGCACCGTGCGCTCCACCTGGTCCCAGTAGTCCGGCGACAGGCCCCGCGCCAGCCACGCGCCGAGGCTTACCATGTCGCCAACCACGCAGACCTCGCTGCGGTATTCGCCCTGCGGAACGAACTCCGGGTACCAGCCCCAGTCGGTACCCTGATCGACAACGAACCGGTATACACTGGCCGCCCAGTCCAGATAGCGCTTCTCCCCCAGGACCGCACCGAGATGCGCCACACCCCAGACCGCGTGGGTGTGCAGGTGAACATGGCCGGTGAAGGCTCCGGACTCGGGGTCAATCCGCTGGGTGCCCATGTCCGGCTGGACCTCGTCCAGGAAGCCCTCGGCAAAGGCCTTCGCGAGGTCGAGCGCCTCGTCGTCGCCAGTGCATTCCCAATACCGGACCAGGGGCTCCACGATGAAAGGGTAGTTCCGCCCGTGGCTTTCGCACCAACCATCCAGGAGCCATGTGCGGTCTTTCCAGGGCGCGATTCCCATGTGCCAGGCCCGGTCGCCCTTCCACTCTGTCATGTCCCGCAGGCCCTCAAACAGCCTGCGCGCGTTGGCAAACGCGGTCTCGTCCCGCTCGCGCTCCCACTGCTCAGCCAGGCGCCACATGAGTTTTGCGGTGGTCCAGTTCAGGGCATACTCGCCCTCAACCGCATGTCCCACCGCCGCCGCGGGATTGACCCAGCACAGGTTCTCCGCGCCCATGTAGCTCTCGATGCGCCGGTGGACGCCAAGCTCGATCGGACAGGGACTGGGTTCGCCCGACATCTCGCGCATATTCGCATACTGGGTGCTCATGCGCGCGTCAGTGTCGCCCAGGGAGATGGGATCGTAGGCGTACTGATTGGGCCGGCACCATTCCGGAAAATGACAGGGAATCCCCAGCGGCCCCAGCGTGAACTTGCACTCAAAGTCCCGTGTGGGCTCGGGATTGCCCCTGAGGTAGTTCAGGGCGGCCCGGGCCATTGAGGTGAGGCTCAGCGGGTCGAGAACCGCGGGCTTACCGGGCTCCAGTTCGCTGACGCTGGATATCTCGTCCCGGAACGTGCGGCGCAGGGCGGAACTCAAGTCCGGCATCTGCCATCACCTCACGCGAGAGAACTGGGGGCCAGGTCGCCTCTTCAGCCTTGGGGAATCCCCGCCGCCAGCGCGTTGGGCCTGTTCCAGATGATGCGCGCCAGGAAGGTCGCTCCCGTTGCCCCGCGACGCCGCGCATCATCGCCCCAGACGCCTTCCGAGACAGTCACCCACGACTCGCGCTCGGAGACGGCATTCGCGCCGAAATTGCCGAGTGTCGCACCGCGTTCGGGAATCAGCACCCGCTCCGTGTCGCGCAGGACCACCAGCCGCTCCGGGTCCACCTGGGCGATGAATAACGGCGCGCGGTGGCGCATGATGTGATCATTATTCGCGCCGCTGCGGGTGTACACCAGGAAAAGGCCGTCGCTGTGAGAGACCCAGTGCTGCTGAGTGTTGTAGCTGCCCAGTTCCGCACCGTCGTCGAAAGTCCACGGGCGGATGTCCTCGTAGTGCAGGCCGTCATCGCTTCGCGTCACGTAGCCCTTCAGGTCATTGCGGAGGGTCAGGTAGAACTTCCCACCGTGCCAGGCAATGGACGGTTCACAGAGCCCCCGGACGATGGGCAGCTCCATCTCGTTGCCATGCTCCAGGTACTTGAGTTCGTTGCCGTCAAAGGAGCAGCGGACCACCGTCACCGATGCCGGGGCACTTGCGTTCGGCCCGTAGTAGAACGGCAGCAAGAGGGTCCCGTCCGGTAATGTGAGCCACTGGGCGCAGGCGGACCGGGCATAGTCGAACTTCGCATCGGCCGGCATGTCAATGACCCGCCAAGGCGTCCAGGTACCCGCGGCGGGGTCAAGCACAGTGTATGCCGTCTGATTGTCCCTCTGGTCATTGTCCAATTGCTCACCGCCCTGTCCGTAACGCACTCGAGCGCCCACGGCGATGAGCTTGCCGGTGGGGGCATGCCAGCCCGGGGTCACATCGCAGACGGCGAAGTTGGTTCCGTTGGGCCCTGGCACCCAGTCCAGCTCCGGGCGGGCCTCCGGACCGCTCCAGGTCGCGCCGAGATCATCGGTGCGCATAACGCTCAGGCCTGAGTAATGGTCGGACACTCGGAGATGCTTCTGTAGAGTCATCACCACAGCCGGGACGCCGCCAGTGGCCGACGGAACCGGGGCGACTCTCGGATGGAACCACAGGAACTGCCCATCATCGTGTTCCAGGACGGTCTGCAGGCGGATCTCGTAGTCAAGCACGGTGGGTGTTTCTCCCTGGGCGAAGGTGATGCAGGCCAATGGGAACACCATTGCCCCCGTCAATACGCGAAACGTCCTTCTGTAAATCGCGAGCGCCATTGCGCGTCTCTCCGGCAGTGCAGGGGTGGGATACACCGGTACGTTTCCACACCCACACCGGATTGGCCTCCAGGGTTCCGGCCTGGTGTCTGCCTGCGCGAGGAGGAATCACCGGGAGCTATTGGGGAACACTCCCATCACAGGCAGCGACCCTCAATTGGTGGAGGCCCCCGGTATGCTTAGGACTGCAATCATCGGTTTCGGCGGGATTGCTCGCTCGCATCTGGACGACATCGCGTTCTTCAGACCCGACAATCCGCTCCGGGCAGCTGATGACCCGGTGGTGGAGCTTGTGGGCTGCTGCGATGTGATGCCCGCGGCGCTGGAGCGGTTCAAGACGGAGACCGGCTTGGAAGCAGTCTACACGGACGTCGAGAAGATGCTGGACGACCTGCACCCGGACTATGTCCACGTGGCCACGTGCGCCGACGTCCGCCTGGAGCCCGTGCTGGCAGCGGCGGCCCGGGGGATTCACGTGCTGTGCGAAAAGCCCCTTGCGCGGGACCCGGCAGAATGCGACGCGATGATCGCAGCCTGCGACGCGGCAGGAGTGCAGTTCGTGGTCAGCCACCAGCGGCGCAGTTCACCTGCATACTGGCACGTGAAGAGGTTGCTGGATGACGGGATCATCGGCACAGTGCGATATGTCACCGGAGGAGGAAAGTCCCGGCGCGGCGGCCCGGAGCTGCACAATATCGGCAGCCACCTCAACGACGCGGTAGGGATACTGCTTGGCGATGCGGACTGGGTGTTCGCTTACTGCAGCATCGACGGCCGCCCATGCGCCAGAGAGGATCGGGAACCCGGAGACCGCGGCGCAGGATGGGTGCTGGGGGAAAGGATCGACCTGACCACCTATTACAAGAGCGGTGTTCGGGCCGACTTACATTTCAACGAGGACCCTGGGATCTTCCACTGGATTGCCTGGGGCACCGAGGGGCGCCTCGCTGCCTTCAACAACGACTTCATGATCAACCGCGCCCCGGAACCCTCCGCGGGCGAGACGTGGGAGACGGTGGAGATTCCGGATGATGCTGTGACTACCGCTTCCGGCTACACCATGCGCGCAGGCTGGCAGGAGATTAGCCGCCAGGTGGCAATCCACAACCGGGTCCACATGATGCGGGAGATGTTCGAGCGGATGCAGTCCGGCGGGGAGCATACGTCATCTGGCCGGGTGGGCGCGGTCCCGATCGAGATCATGCAGGCCACGTTCCTGTCCCACCTGCGCGGCGCACCGGTGAAGCTGCCCGTGGATGAACGCGTGTCTCCGTTAGCGGATGTGGGCTGAGGCCGGAATGGAACGCGGGGCGCTTTTGGTTCGTCTTCCGTGCCCCGGGTTGAAACCCGGGTCTGCGGGACCTTCGGTCCGAGCGTCCTGCCGGACGCCCAGGCCGACCAACTGAATCGCGTGGAGCGGGCGTCTCGCCCGCCGGCCTTCGCCTTCCGTGCCCCGGGTTGAAACCCGGGTCTGCGGGACCTTCGGTCCGAGCGTCCTGCCGGACGCCCAGGCCGACCAACTGAATCGCGTGGAGCGGGCGTCTCGCCCGCCAGCCTTCCGCCGAGTGCCACTTCCGGCAAAGCCGAAGCAGTGCTCCGAGCTGAGCACACCACGCGCGGCGTGGTGTGGTACTCGCGATCCGCGTTGGGAATGAGCCCTACCCATCTGCCCCTTTACCCCTCGATTGCAGCCAAATGACGCCCTTGGCAATGAAATAACTCGCCGCGGAGATAATGGCTGCAAGGGCGCTGACAGAAAAATCAATGTAATACGACAGCACGATGCCGATAAGCCCGGACGCGAAGGCAATCCCAAAGGCCCATGCGACCACTGCATTGACGGTGTTGCCGATCAGCAGCGCGGCAGCGCCCGGCGACACCAGCATTGCAAAGACAACAATCGCCCCGACGCCCTTCATCAGGATCGCCGCAGACAGGCCGATGAGGGCGAAGAGAATGTAGTTGTACACACCCGCCTGAATGCCAAACGCCCGCGCGCCTTCCATGTCGAAGGTAATGAACAGGAACTCGCGCCGCAGCAGGCCAAATAAGAGCACCACCAGGCCCGTGAGGCTTCCCAGGATCAGCAGATCCTGATTGCTCAGTAAGAGCAGGTCCCCGATCAGAACGCCCCACACACGCGTAGCCGACTCAGGAATCAACGAGATGAGAAGTACTGCCAGGGCCATGGAAAATGCGAAGCCCACGCCGATGGCTGGGTCTGCGGCTCGGTCGGAACTTCTGAAAGACGCGCCTCCGGCAAGTAGCGCGAGAGCGACCGCAAAAACCGCGCCTCCGAGCACCGGATTGCCCAGGTGAACCAGGCCGTAGGCCTCGAGCACGATGATCAGCGCCGCTCCTGCAAGCGCTGCGTGACTGGCCCCGGACACCAGGAACGTCAGGCTGCGAAAACTGGCGAAAACCCCGCTCAAAGCCGCGTTGACGGCGATCAGGAACACGCCAACGATTGCGCGCAGCACGAACGGGGAAGTGAGGTACTCTTGCAAATCAGTCATGCGAAGCCTGGATGACCGGATGACGGTAGCCTTCCTCGCACACCAGCACGGGGACGAGAGTGCCGTAGGCTTCCCGCAGGTTCTCGGCGGTCAGGACCTCCAACGGCGTCCCGAAAGCGATCTGGCGCGTGCGTAGAAGGAGCGAATGGGTGATAAAGTGACAGATTGGGTTGACGTCGTGCACAACCACCATAACGGTGACACCGTGAGATTGTGCGATATGGTGCAAGAGTTCACCGATCGCCGTCTGACTGGCTGCGTCCACCTGTCCGAAGGGCTCATCCAGCACGAGCACGGGGGGATCCACTACCAGCGCCCGGGCGATGAGTGTGCGCTGGCGCTGGCCGCCGCTCAGGGATCGAAACGGCCGCCCAGCCATGGAGAGCATCCCCACCATGTCCAGCGCCTTGTCCACTCGCTGGCGGACCTGCCCCCGTCCCCCTGAATTGCGGGTTTGTGCGGCGAGACTCACAACCTCCCGCACGCTCAACGGTGGGCTGAGATTGATGGCGGTCTGCTGCGGCGCATACCCGATGAGGCGCTGGACCGCCCCCGGGTCCTGTTCCGGGTCCTGGCCCAAAACGCGTATGGTTCCGCAACTGGGCACAAGCAGCCCCATCATCAGCTTGATGAGCGTTGTCTTCCCGGACCCGTTTGGCCCAATAACCGCGCAGAAGGCACCCCGCGGCAGCGCGAATTCCACCCCTTTGAGCGCCTCCACCGGGGGAACGCGGTAACGGAATCCTAGGCCGCGGACGTCGATGATGGTCGCCCCGACTTCCACCGGGGCCCGCGTTCCGGAGCGGCAGACGGGACAGTCGTGCCCTGCGCGGCTCATTCTGGCGCCGGGACCTCCATCCAGACATTCCCGTTCATCGCAGAGTCATGCGCCACGATGCCCGGCACTGTGAGTTCCCAACCGCGGATCTCATCCAGCCGCGGCTTTTCACCACGTTCCAGCGCACCCAGGAAATCCTGAAGCAGAGAGTACTCCGCGGTGCCGTGTCCACCGGCCTGGGCACTGGGTGGCAGGTTCGGGTCATTGCGCGGCACGTCGATTTCCTGCGTCGCGTCCGTCTTGCCCTGGATGTACAGGCGCCCGGGGTTCTCCCCCACCCCGTCCTGGCTTGTGGCGACAAATCCCTTTGTTCCGTGGAGCTCGTACGCGTGCATGCCGCGATCTCGGGGAAGCAGCGATGTCCGCAGCATCTTGATGGTCATGCCCTTCTCGGTCTGGAAGAGGGCCACCTGCAGATCGATGGTGCCCGGATCTGGCAGATCGAAGATGTGGTGGGTATTTCCGACGCCGCACGCGCGGACAATGCGGTCTCCGGTGATCTCAAGGATTGGCCCCAGCGAGTGCGAGCAATAGTGCAGAGGAGGTCGGTAGCTGCGCCAGCGCTTCTCGCCCGTCGCCGGGTCGTAGATGAGCGATGGGATAGGGTGCATGTACTCGCACTCCGCGTACACGATGATCCCCAGGTCGCCCGACTGCACCAGTTCACGCCAATGGTTCACGAAGTGCCAATAGACGCAGTTCTCCGCCAGCATGTACCGCTTCCCGGTGCGACGGACCGCATCTACGATCTGCTGGCACTCCCCGATGGTGGGCGCCATGGTTACCTCGCTGAGCACGTGGCAACCTGCCTCAAGCGCGCTGATCACCTGCTCGCAATGGGCGGGGATCGGTGTGCCGACAAAGACGATATCCAGGCCGCTATCCACAAACCGCCCGTAGTCGGTGAAGCAGCGGTCGTCCGGAAGCCCGAGACCCTCCTGGAATCGCGCCAGCGCATCCGGGTCGCGGTCACACAGAGCGGTGATCTCGCACCGCGGGTCTTCGGCCAGCAGTCTTCCGTATCCCGAGCCACGCCCCACACCCACGAGGCCGACGCGCCATCTGTCTGCCATCAGCGTTCGCTCCTTGAGTCGGCCTGGGCCGACGAATAGTCTATGCGGCTCTGCGCACCACAAGGGACAGGTAAGCCACGACCTCCGCGCTGGACCCTGTTGCCACGCCTGAGTTGGTGTAGTCCACCACCTCGGCTTCGGTCGCTCCGAGAGACCTCGCGGCATGGAGCATGGCCGCAACCGGGCCATATCCGCACATGGATACATCCAGCCGCAGGCGGTCTCGAAGCAGGCCGTCCGGGTCCAGTTCCAGCATGCGGTAGATCAGCACCTGGTCTTGCTCCCGAGCATAGTCTGCACTCTCGAAATGGGTCATGTCAGTGCTCGCGATGATTACCGCATTCCGCCCGGCAAGATGCTTCGCCAGAACTCCGCCGACTTCAGCTGCCGCCGGGCCACCCTGATCCAGCATCATGATCGGCACAATGGGCGTGTCCAGGCCGAACACATACTGGATGAAGGGAAGGTGCACCTCGAGACTGTGCTCCCCCGCGAACCCGGCTACGCCATCAGTGAACCCGTCCAGGTCTCTGGCGATAGCCGTCGCAAGATCTCCTGCGATCGGCGAGCGTCCCAGCGGCGTCTCCCACCACCCACCGGTCTGAATACCGTTCACGAAACTCCTGCCGTGGTTCGGACCAACGACCACAAACACCTCTGGACGACCGTCCTGCGCCAGTTGCAGATAGCCTTTCGCCGCCGCCGTACCCGAATACATATAACCCGCATGCGGGCTAACGAGGCCCAGGATGCGCCGTGGACCGTCATCATCCACAGCAGGCGGCAACTGGGTGCATCCCGCTTTGCGGAAACAAGCGTCAAGACTCGCCAACAGCTCTCGCCGCGTCGCGGCGTAGAACATCCCCGCGAAGGCCGGCTGACGCACAGCGTTCGTTGTCATCGCCCTCACTCCTGCTCATGTGCCGCCGGTCGCCGCGCCGGTTGCAGAGGACCTGTTTCCGCCGCTCCGCGCACAAGTTCCGCGAAGCCTTTCAGCGTCCGCAGGGCATTGCGCACTCCGGCGGACACCAGACGGCGATCGGTTCCGGTCTGTGCGGCTACCGCGTCAACAATATTGGCCATCCTTTCGCGCTCTGTCAAGGAGAGCCAGCCCGGCTCTCCGGCCAGTCTCCGCGCCGCCTGCAGGATGGTCTTGCCCGACCTCGAACGCCCGTCTATCCGGCTGCCGAAGTCTATCCTATCCGCACCCTGAAGGCGCACCAGGCTTGGCTTGGGTGGTTCCTGCACCGCGACTGGTGCGGGAAGCGCTTCTCCTACGCGGCGACTGAACTCAATCCTCCCAACATGCGCCCCGAGCTTCTCCCGAATGACCGGCTCATACTCGCAGTTAATCTCGTAGCCTAGTCCGATTCTACCCTCTTCGGCGGCCACTTTCACCGTGGTCCCACTGCCCAGGAAAGGGTCCAGGACGGTCTCCCCGGGGAAGCAGTACATGCGGATCAGGCGGCGCGGGATCTCCTCGGGGAACGCAGCGAGGTGCGCATCCTGCCTTTCGCCGTGAACGCGCCAGTGCCCCGTGAAATACTCCACCCACTGCTCGTGCGTCATTCGAGCCGCCTCCTTGACCTCGCGCGAGACGGGTGGGGCCTTCCCCTGCTTCTTGAACACCAGGATGAACTCGTAGTCGATCATGATTGCCCCATTGCGTGGATAAGGGTACGAGCCCATGATCGACGCCCCGCCGGTGGTATTGCAGGTTGTGAGTTTCTGCCAGATCACAGCTCCCATGTAGTCCAGGCCGATGCTCTCACAGAAACGGATGACCTCGGTCCGGATGGGTATGATCTTGTACCGGCCATAATGGGCGGCCCGGGCGAACTGGTCGCCGATGTTGATGCATATCCGGCAGCCGGGGTGCAGGACTCGGTCGCACTCCGCCCACACCTCATTGAGCTTCGCGATGTACTCCTCGTACGTGTCGTCGAAGCCGATCTGTCCGGGCGAACCGTAATTCTTGAGTTGCCAGTAGGGGGGCGAAGTCACTATGAGGTGCACAGACCCGGAGTCCAATTCAGGCATGCGCCGGGCGTCTGCAAAGTAGATGCGGTGGGTCAAGGTGACCGTCGGCCTCCTGAAAAAGTGAGGGGGGTTTCGCTGGCGCGAGACCATAGTCCTCCCACATGCACATGCGGGTCGTGCCGCGGGTATGCTCGGGCGGGCTCGACGCTTTGCGCCAAACAGGCGCTGGGGCCCGGTCCACCCGGGACTGCCCAGCGCCTGTGGGGAAAAAGAGTCGCCCTACCCCTCCGTCACCTCGATGCCAACCGGCTTCGCATCCGACCGGTTCTCTGGATTGTAGTACTCATACACCGTGCTCTTGGGCGCTTGGGCCTTGAGCGGGTACCGGGCCTGCAGGGTGTAGCTGAAGTCCAGCTTCTGCCGCCCCTCGACGGTCTCCAGGTAGACGATGACTTGTCGCCCCGTGAGGTTGAAGCGGTCGATCTTCTTCGAACCCACCAGTTCGGCAAAGTCCCCTGCGTCCACGGTGAACCCCGGCGGGATGCCCAGGTCGACCACAACCATCCCCAGCTTCGCGGGGGTGTTGTTGCTTACCGTCACCTTCGCGGTGACAGTGTCGTCTTTGGCAAGCCGGGTCTTGTCATACTGCACGTCGATGGACAGGGCTTCCGTCTTGGGCTTTTCGGCCGCCTTCCAGGGCATGTAGTATCGCCCAACCACCTGGTAAAGCGAGCTTCCCTGCCCGGCGAAGTCGATTCGCACCTTGTTCGCACCGGGCTTCACGAACTGCCGGCAGTCGATGGCGCGCATGACATCCGCGTCTTCGGGGGTGATCGCAAAGGCGGCTGCACGCTCGCCATTCACGGTGATGGTGATCTCCGCATTGGTATCCCGGGTGGTGGCTTCCTTCTGGGCCATGACCAGGGCGCGCAGGGCAAAAATCGTGGCATTCGTCGAGAACCAGGTCCCGCGCGGGTCCTTGTTGGCGACCAGATAGTTCAGCACCCTGGAGGCTTCCATTGAGTGGTGCCCGCCCCGCAGGAGGGCCAGCGCCGCCATTCCCGTGGCCTCCAGGTCCGCACTCCTGCCGGTGCTGTTGGTGACGCCGCCGATGGAGGACTCCCACCACATCTGATCGCCGTCGGTTTTCGCCATCCCAACAAGGGTCTTCAGAACTTCCAGCGTGGTCCCGGTCAACTCGCCGTTGCCCCTGATGCTGTCGGCACCGACAAGTGCATTCGCCACAATCGCCAGGGTATAGGGATCCTTCGCCTGCTTCCAGTTCTCCCGCACGTAGTCAGCGCTGGTGTTGACCCGTGGGTCCTTGCACTGGCTGTGGGTGAGACCCCACACGATATACGCTGTGGGAAGGAGCTTGTCCACCTGCACCTTGGCCCAGGTTTCGGCGTGGCAGTAGCCCTCCTCGGCTTCGTAAACGCCGTCTTTCGCCTGATCCAGCAGCCAGTTCTGGGTGCGCCGGATGATGTCGGGGTCTACCGTGTGAACGGCGGACATGTCGTGGAACTCCATGAGTCCGTAGGCCGTGAGAAGTCGGTTGGCTGGGGCATTCCCAAACCACGAGAACCCGCCTCCGGGCACCTCGTACGACAGCATGCGCTGGTAACCGGTGTTGATGAACCCCTCGGCCTTCATCTGGATCTCCGGCGTGCTCTGCCGCGTGGCCTTCATGTAGTCCAGGACCATGATGTTCGGCCAGGTCACCGACGAGGTCTGCTCGAAGCACCCGAAGGGCATCTGCAGGATGCTGTCCAGCCCCTCCACGGCCTGCGAGAAGACGCCGGGATACACCTTCACCATGAGGCTCGAGGCGTCAGCGATCGCGCCCTCCGGGATTTCGATGACCTCCTCCACCGTACCCGAGAGACGCCCGCCTTCGGTGGCTTCGAATTCTTTGCCGTCGGGCAGCACCTCAATGCTGCGCTTGATAGCGTCGCTCATCTTCGACCCGTAGGCATGCACCGTGAGCGGGTGATGGCCGATCTTTTTCACCGTGAGAGTGAAGTACCGGACATTCACCTCGTTCGCAGCGATTTCAAGGCTCTGGGTGGCCTCGCCATCCAGTTCGAACCAGTCGCCCTCAGCAAGCTGCAGGCGCACCGTCTGGGTTTCGGGCAGGTAATTGTAGACAGCGATGGGTATCGACACCTGGTCGTTCTGGGTGAGGGCCACAGGAAGGTCGATGTCCACGAAGAAATCCTGGAAGCACCGCAGTCCCTTCGTTGTGGAGCCCAGCTTGCCCAGGGCGCTGTTGGCGATTGCCGCCAGCCGCCAGGTGGTGATGGAGTCGGCCATGGGGAAGGTCAGCGTGGCCTTCCCGTTCTCGTCGGTGATGAGGGAGGGCTCGAAGTAGAGGGTCTCCGGGAAGTACTCACGCACCCGCACGGGCTTCTCCACGCCGCCCGCGTCACTTGTGGGGACGGCCTCGGCAACCCCGCCCTTTGCGATACCCCCGTCCAGCGCCATCGCCATCCCCGGCATGCCCGCAGCAGGCGCTGCGAAGACAATGTCCCCTCCGAAGCCGCCCCGCAACCGCCACATCTTGCTGCCCTCCACGGCGGCGTCTCGATTCTTGAACCACTGACCGGGCTGGGCGGTGCTCAGGAACAGGTCGTCCAAGGTATCGAACTTGCCGTCCGGCCCTGCGCTGATAACCACCGCGGCTTTCTGCCAGCCGCCTTCTGTGATGATCTCCACCTTCACCGGGTTCTTCCACAGATCCAGCAGTTCATCTGCCTTGACCAGCCCGAGCTTGACAAGTTCCGGCCCGGCATTTGCAGGCTCCTTGAGCTTGCGGTCGCCCAGCTTGCCCAAGGCTTCCGCCAGCTTCTCCAGCTTCGGGCGCATCCCCTCCGCCCAGCTTTCGCGGGCCTTCACCAGGCGGCGATTGAAGGTGCTCTCGAGGATCATCTCGGGCGTGGGCACGTCAGCGCCTGCGAACAGCACCCTTGCTGCCTGCTGAGGGGCGGCTTGCAGTTCGTCCACCGGCTCCTTCGTGATGAGCGTGGGCATCTCGAAGCCGTGGATTTCATACCGGGGCGTCATCAGCTCCTGTTCAAGGTAGAAGAAGACCTTCTCCATTCCCGGCTGAAGCTCTTGCAGGGCGAAGACGCTCTCGTCCACCACGTTGATCCCGAGAGCCGCCGCCACCGGCCTGCCGTTCTCATCCACCACCGAGAAAGCCAGCTTCGCCTCCTGTCCGGGCACGTAGCTGTCGCGGTCGGGCTCGACGCCGATCTGCAGGTCGCCTGCGGGCTGCACGAACACCGGGCGGGTGTCCCGGATGATCTGCCCATCGCCGGAGATTCGATACGCGCTCACATAGCAGGTCCCGCTGAGCTCAGGCGACAGGCGCATGGAGACCTGGGCTCGGCCGTCGCGGATTTCTCCGGCGTAGGTCAGCATGGTCTGCCGGTCCTTCACGAGGTCGAAGTACACGGTTCCTGTTGCCGCCCCGCACAGAGCCGTGGCATTGAGCGGGTCGCCCACACTGGCCAGCGGCCTGTCCACCCGAAGCAGCAGGTTCTCCGCGCCACCCGGGCGAGTGGGCAACTCGATGGTGCGCTTCGCCAGGGTGCCGTCAGCCAGACGGCCCGCGACCTCGATCACAACCGGCATGGCAGGCGGGGCATCGGGCTCATCCATGCCCCACCTCTGCATCATCCCCGCGGGGGCCTTCGGCATCTCTGGGATCAGGTCCGCAGGAACCGCGAGGGTGATTTCCGCAATGCCCAGCGCGTCGGTCCCGTAGTCCGTCTGATTCAGAGGAATGGTCTTGTCGCCGCATCTCGCGCTGAGCACCCGGATGGTGCCTTCAACCGGCTCCCCGGTGGGGCGCGAGGTGAGCACGTAGACGATGTTGTCTACACCCGCAACGATGGTCCCCGCTTCGGGTACCGCATTGATGTTCAGGTGCCCCGCCGCCACGGTGGAGGTGTGGATGACCTTCTCCGCATGCTCGGCCTGGTCGGTGACCTGCACATCAAGCTCCAGGAACGCCTGGCCATGCTCCAGCGGCTGGCCCACGAAATGTGTGGGCAGGCGGGTCTCGAACTCGAAGGTCCCGTTCTCGTCGGTCTTGCCCTCAACGCGGCCCACTTCGGTGAATTCCACGTCGAAAGTCTTCACACTCAAGGCCACCCGGCCGCCACTCACGGGCTTGCCGAAGAAGTAGTCCGCCTGCACCTTCCCCGTCACCGTGTCGCCCGGCAGGTAGTACTGTCGGTCGGTGGATACAGTGACCTTGAACTTCGGCAGCACGTACTTCTTCACCGTGACGGTCTTGGTCGCCTCATCTTCGCCAAGGATCGCGCGAATACTGAAGGCGCCCATGTTCACCTGGTCGGCAAGCTGGAAGTCCGCCGAACAGATGCCGAAATCATTGGTCTTTTCGGTCTTCTTGAAAACCTTGTTGCCCTTGGCATCGGACACTTCCAGAGTCATGTCCCGGCCCGCCGCCGCGCTGAGACCCGGCCTGCGCAGGGCAAGCGCGCGCAGGTGGATCACTTGCCCGGGCTGGTAGATGGGTTTGTCTGTATTCAGCAGGATCTGGCAGGACCGCTTGAGCCGGATCGTCTGCTCCGTGCTGTCCTGCATGCCCCGAGCGCGGGCCGAGACCTTGAGAGTGTAGTCGCCGGGTTCCAGGTCCGGGACATCGAAGGTCGCGTTCAGCGTACCCAATGCATTTGTCTTTCCGGCGTACAGGCGCCGAGAGGTGCCTTCCGCGTCAGCCAGTGCGATCTCCACATCCGCGCCCCGAACCGGCTCTTGCTCGCGGTAATCATTGACCACGACGCGCACCGCCCCGGTGCTCCCGCCCAGCCACTCCCGCGCCGCCACCAGTTCAATGCCGATTGGGCTGAGCGGGTCGTCCTGTCCAACAGCCGTGTGCCCCTGCCACACGGTGACCACCGTCCCCAGAAACAAGGTGAGTACCGTCCAGTGAGTCAGTCTGTACCGGCGAATGCTGGCGATCATGGTACGCCCTCCATTGGACGACTGAACTTGCGAACCGTCCCGATTGCACGCCGGTTAGACCCTGCTGTCACACCCAGTGTTCCCCGGAGGAATCATCGGCCTGCAACGGGAAAGCAGGGATGGAAAGGTGAACCGTCGCAGGCCGCTCCACTAAGCGGTCTCTTGGCGAACTACACCGCGGATTCCTGCCGCCGGAGGTCTACCCAATGAAAGCAGCGCTCTTCACGGCACCCTTCGAGATCGAGGTGCGTGAGGTACCCGACCCGGTGATCGCGTCCCACGAGGTGCTGATCCAGGTGGCGGCATGCGGCATTTGCGGTACCGACTTGAAGATCGAATCCGGCGGTTACGATGCCCTCTACCCCGTGATCGCCGGGCACGAACTCAGCGGTACCCTTCTTGAGGTCGGCGCGGATGTGACACATCTCAAAGCCGGCGATCCCGTAGCTGTCAACCCGAACAATCCCTGCCGGCGCTGCCGCTATTGCTACCGGGGCCTTTTCCACCTGTGCACCAGCCCCACCGCCTGCGGCGTCACGTATGACGGCGGCTTCGCGCAACTGTGCAAGGTCTCCGCTCAGCTTGCGTTGCCGGTCTCTGATGCCCTGCCACTCAACCTGTGGGCCATGATGGAGCCGGTGTCCTGCTGCCTGCACGGGATCGACGTGGCCGAGATACGCCCCGGCGACAGCGTGGTTATTCTTGGAGCGGGAAGCATCGGCAACATTCTCGCTCAACTGGCCCGCAACAGCGGTGCGGCCCGGGTCATCGTGAGCGAGCCGCGTGAGGAGAAGCGCGAACTGGCCCTTGCACTGGCGGCCGATGACGCGCTGGACCCGGTGGCTCTCGGGGATGGCCTGACCGAAGCGGTCCATGATCTCACTGGAGGGGGCGCGGACGTGGTCATCGAGGCGGCGGGCATTCCGGCGACCGCGCTGTCCGCGATTCCACTGGCCCGGCGCGGGGGCACCATCCTCTTCTTCGGCGTCTGCCCGCAGGACCTGGAAGTACCGGTGCAGCCGTACAGCATTTTCCACCACGAACTGAACATCAGGGGCGCGTACACTAACCCGCTCACCGACACCCGGGCGATTGCTCTCCTCGAATCGCGCCGTGTGCAGGTGGCACCACTCATCAGCCACCAGTACACGCTTGACGAGGTCGCCGAGGGCCTGAAAGCCGTGCGCGCCGGGGAGACAGTGAAGGCGCAGGTGATCCCGTGACCGTCCAGCCTCCTGCTGCACCCATGACCCACCGGGAGCGCATGCTGGCCGCATTCCGGCGCGAACCGGTAGATCGCATCCCCTGGGTGCCCCGTCTGGACCTGTGGTTCAAGTCAAACCGTACCCGGGGCACGCTGCCGACCGAATGGCGCGACGCCACCCTGCGAGACATCGTGCGCGATCTTGGCGTGGGATGCCACGCGGCGATCCCTGATTTTCTGGACACCGAACACCCGGAGGAGGCGTGTGACCGGGTCCTGGGGCTGGACCACGTGCCCAACCAGCCATACCGCCTGCGGTTCCGACGGACGCGGCGCCAGGTGATCCACGAGGGCGAGAAGATCCGGATCATCTACAACACCCCGGCGGGAGAGCTTTCCGGCGTGCTGCTCTACACTGACCAGATGCGGCGCGACGGCGTGACGCTCATGCACGTTCACGAGCGGGTGGTCAAATCGCTCGACGACTATCGGGTGCTGGCGGCACTGTTCGAGGATATCGAGATCGAGCCTGACCAGTCGCGATACCAGCGATTCCGCGCAAGCATCGGCGACGACGGAATTGCCGTTGCATTCGGTAACGTTGCTGCCTCGCCGGTGCACCATCTGCTGAAGGAACTCGTGCCGTATGACCGCTTCTACTACGACCTCCATGACCGCCCCGACCTGATTCTCGACTGCGCCAAGGCGATGGAGCCCTGCTTCGACGCCGCTTTGAATGCCTGTTGCATGAGTGATGCGGATCTGGTGATGTTCGGCGCAAACTACGACGTGAGCATGACGCCGCCGTGGCTGTTCGAAGAGCACATACTGCCACAGTTGAAACGCTGGTCCGACTCACTGCACGCCCACGGGAAGCTCCTGGCAACTCATACGGACGGGGAGAACGACGGCCTGTGCCACCTCTACCGGCAGGCCGGGGTGGATGTGGCCGATTCTGTCTGCCCTCACCCGATGACCCGGCTGTCTCTCGCGGACTGCCACGCGCGGATGGGCAACTCGGTGGCGATCTGGGGCGGCATATGCTCCGTGAGCGTCCTGCCGGGCAGCTTCACCGAGGTACAGTTCGAGGATCATATCAACGCAGCACTCGATGCCTTCCCCGACGGATGCGGGATCGTCTACAGTATCGCCGACACCACGCCTCCGGACGCAAGCCTGGACCGCATCCGGCGCATCGGCGAGATCATCGGCGCGCAACAACCCATGCGAGGTAACCCACCATGACAGTCATCCAGATCGCGCTGACAGCCGCGGTGACATTGCTTCTCGCGAACGCAAGCGTCGGCGCCGACACAGTGTTCTACGTCTCGCAGGCTGGGAATGACGGGTGGAGCGGGAGCATCCCCACACCCGCGGCCAATGAAGCCGACGGTCCACTGCGCACCCTCGAAGGCGCGCGCAATGCCGTCCGGGTACTGAAGGCCGCCGGCAATGGCCTGCCCGGCCCGGTGACGATCCGCATTCAGGCCGGCGACTGGTTCCTGGCCGAACCCCTGCGCCTGACGCCGGAGGACTCCGGCACGCAGGAAGCCCCGATCACGTGGACCACATACGGTGAGGGCGCGACAGTTCTCACTGGCGGACAGGTCATCACGGACTGGGAGGATGCAGGCGATGGAGTCTGGCAGGCGCAGATACCCGAGGTGCAGAGGGGCGAGTGGACCTTCCGCCAGCTTTTCGTGCGTCGCCCGGGCGAGACTCACTTCCTGCGACGTTACCGGCCATCCAAAGGCGCTCTGATCATCGCCGGTCTCACGAACGCGCCGGCGCGCGAGGGCATGGGGCACCGGCGCTCCCAGGATGAGTTCATGTATGTGCCCGGTGACCTCGAACCCTGGGAGAACCTGGAGGACGTGGAGATCGTGGCCCTGCACGACTGGTCCTCCTCGCGCCTGCGCATCCGCGAACTGGACACCGAAAACCACATCGTGCGCTTCACCGGCTTCCCGGTCTACCGCATCGGGCACTGGTGGAAAGGCGGGCGCAACCCGTACTACGCCGAGAACGTGAAGGAGCAATTCGCGAACCCCGGCGAGTGGTACCTGGACCGGCCGACGGGGGTGCTGTCATACCGCCCGGTGGAGGGCGAGGATATGGCGACCCTCACGGTGGTGGCTCCCCGCACGGACCAACTCGTGATCCTCCAGGGCGACGCGGAGATGGGTCTGAGTGTTGACCACGTGCGCTTCCGGGGCATCACCTTCGCCCACACCCACTGGTCCCTGCCCGATCAAGGGTACAGCTCCGGTCAGGGCATGACCGATCTCCCCGCGGCTTTCCAGGCTCGGGTGGCGACCCATTGTGCGGTGGAGGACTGCACTTTCGCGCATCTCGGGGCATACGCGGTGGATTTCGGCGGCGGGTGCTCGAACAACCGGATCGCGGGCAACCGAATGTTCGACCTGGGCGGCGGCGGGGTCAAGATCGGGGGCGCAGGACCAACTCCCACCGGTAATGTGGTGGAGAACAACGTGATCTCCGATGGCGGCCTGGTGCACTTTTCAGCCCACGGTATCTGGGCGGGCATCACCGACGGCACGGTGATCCGCCACAACATCGTGCGTCGCTTCCTGTACTCGAATATCTCGGTGGGATGGGCGTGGCATGAGAACCCCACCCCGTGCAAGAATAATGTAATCGAGGCCAATCACATCCACGATTCCATGATGCTCCTCGCCGACGGCGGGGCCATCTACACACTGGGGTTCATGCCCGGGAATGTCATCCGGGGGAACCATATCCACGACGTGCACCGGAGCAAGTTCGCGGGCAGCGCCCCGAACAATGGCATGTTCTTCGACCAGGGCAGCAAGGGCTTCCTGGTAGAGCGCAATGTGATCTATCGCACGTCCGGGAACCCGATCCGACACAACCAGAACAGCGCCGACTGGCACACGTGGGTAGATAACAGCTTCGGAGTGCTGCCCGATGATCCGGCATTCCCAGCGGAGATCGCACAAGCGGCCGGGCTTGAGCCCCCATACGCCCACTTGGACGCCGAGGCGATCCCCGTCTCCCCCACGCCGATCCTGTCCATGACCTTGCCCCCGCCGCCCCCGCCGGGACCGATTGTGGACACATCGGAGCCCAACGTGCCCACCCCTGTGCCCGAGAAGCGCGCCATCCAGGGCGCAGACGAGCATGTTCACATTCGCGTGACCGATGAGACTGCCGCCGAAGGACGCTTCAGCTTGAAGTTCACCGACGGTCCGAAGAACGCCAAGCCCTTCTACCCGTACCTGATCTACTCCCCCACCTTCGACAAGGGGCGGGTGACGGTGAGCTTCGCGGTCCGCCCCGGCGGGGGTGCGAACATTGGGATCGAGGGCCGGACGTACAAAGGGGGCACGTTCTTCAGCGGGCCACTGGTCACCATTGGGCCTGACGGGACACTGAAGGCCGCCGAACAGACGCTGGTTAGGCTGCCCCTGGATGAGTGGTCCCGCGTCGAGATCAAGTTCGGTCTGGGCGAGCTCGCAGGCGAGGGCTTCTCAGTGCGGGTCACGCTGCCGGACGGGAAAGAGTCAGCCGCGCAGGCGGTGCCCATGAAAGACGAACGCTTCCAGGTTCTGGACTGGTTCGCCTTCCTGTCACACACCACGGTAGATGCAGTATTCTACCTGGACGACGTACGCCTCGAGAACAAGTGAGGGCGGCAACCTCACGGCTTCGCGCCTGACAGGACGCGCAGATTGTCCCAGCGCAGGAGGGCCACCGGGTCTGTCGAGGGCGATCCTTCGGGCACGATGGCCTTTGCACTGATCACCACCGAGAGGGGCTTGCCCACTGCCGGGTCCTGGCCCTCAGGTCCGGTGCGGAAGCGCAGGACGCGGGTGTTCCAGTGCACGGTGCCTCCAGGCGCGATCCTGACCTCGATTGCAGAGCCGAGGCGGTCCCGCTCATCTCCGGTGGCAAGGTAGATTTCCCCCAGTGCGCCGCAGTCCGGGACAAGCGACAGACCGTGCATCTCGCAGAGCACCACGTACTCGGTATCCGGCTGCACCACGCCGATCTCCTGGTACGCCGTCTGGGGTGCTGTATGCCCTTTGGTCAAGTTCGCGCAGGCCACGCCGGTGTATGTATGCAGCGCCCCGACGGCAATCCATGGCCCGCCCTGTTCACCCGGCTTCGCGAAGGGCTTGTCGAAGCCCGGATCCTCCGAGATCGGCTCCGGACGCACCTGCCAGTCCAGTTCGCCCGGGGACTCCGGCTCGCCGGTCTTCCGGAAGTGAGGATATTCCCGTGTTGCTCGCCAAAGCTCGTTGATCCCCGGCGTCCCAGGCCCGCAGGTGTCCAGGTTCACCGGGGGCACGCTACCCGGAATAGGGGGCAGGCGATAGTGTCCGCCGTGGGCATCTTCGAACATCGCCGGCATCCCCTCGCGGGGGGCCTTCGACAGCAGCGTCCTCGCCCACGCGCGCGACCTGATCTCCGTCCCGTCGCATGGGATGCACGTCTGCTGCAGTTCCAGCGGGATCTCAACTCCCTTCCCGCGCAACGGGCTGTCGGGCTTCAGCCGGTAATCCCCGGCCGCCGCGTTCACGAACCCGCCGTCATCCAGCACCTGCTCCGGGGGCAATGCCACCCAGTGCCTGTCGCCCAGCATGATGCGCCGCAGCTTGGGATCGACGGTTAGCGAGTGGGTATCGCAGTGGCGTTCCATGCGCCAGATCGCCAGCTTCCCGTAGAAGCTGTCCCAGCCGCGCATGAACCTGAAATGGTTGCCCGTGCGGTGGTAGTACGGGAGGGTCCACACGAACACGTTGTAGTCCGACCAGTTGCCCCAGCTATGCCCGTTGTCCTCAGTAATGCCAAGAAAGGAACCGGGGCAGTCCACGAGGATATTGTTGAGCACCTGGACATTGCGGACAGGCATGAGCGCGTACTCGCCGGGCTCCCTCACGCTCTGGTTGTAGTTGCACACGCGGGGCATGCCCGTGACCGTGATGCCCTCTCCGCAGCCTTCCAGGACATTGTGGGCCACCAGTGCATCCGAGCTGTAGATCCAGATTGCCCGGCCGCAGCGCCGGAAGGTGTTGTTGACGATGACACCCCAGCGGCTGATCTCGAAGTACACACCCACGGCGCAGTCCTCAAAGAGGTTGTCGGCGACCAGCACATTGTTCACGTTGATGTCCATCCACAGGGCGGCTTCGTCTTCGTGGTGGAAATAGTTTCCAATAAAGCGGCTGTCGCGCCACATCACCCACTTGTTCCCCGCCGACAGGCAGACCACGTCCCCGCGCCAGGCGTTGTGGTGGAACTCGTTGTCCTCCACCAGCATGCGAAAGCCCCAGTTGCTTACCATTCCGCACATACCGTTGTAGGCGATCTCGCAGTTGCGGATGGTGCAATCCTCCCCCGAGACGATGAGGCCAAGGAAGTCGTTATGGGTGATGCGACAGGATTCCACGATGCACCGGTTGCCGGAGACATTCATCGCCTGTTCCCGGGGCCACATGCCATCCTTGATGTGCCGCACGTCCAGGCCGCTCACAGTCCAGGTGCCCCTGAGGTCGATTCCCACGTCCCGAACCGCAACCTCGACTGTCCTGCCTTCCGGGCTGGCGCCGTCGGGCAGCCAGACGTAAAGACGCTTCGCCTCGTTGTCGTAGTAGAAGGACCCGGCGCGCATATCGTCCAGGCCCTTGCCCACCCACTCGCGCACATAACGGAATCCCGTGGCTTTCTCGGCCCGGAGAGGACTGCCCTGGAGGCCGATCTGCTGCAGAGGCTCTTCATCCACGAACACCAT
Organism: Armatimonadota bacterium; assembly: GCA_013314775.1. Taxonomy (NCBI): domain Bacteria; kingdom Bacillati; phylum Armatimonadota; species Armatimonadota bacterium. Next base: position 384,743 of record JABUFB010000010.1, read on the forward strand.
CTGCGCGTAAGTGTCCAGCGGGCACGCGAACACCCCGCGGTGACCATCCGCGGGGGCCGGGAGTGCTGCGCCGTTGCGGACCACCACCGGCTCCCAGGGCCCTGCGATGATCTCCGAGCCCTTGATGATCGGCCGGCTGCCCGGTTCAGCGGCAAGAGTGCAGCGGATGTCCGTGTCCTGCCACGGCTCCGGTTTCCAGACCACCGACTCCCGGTACGTGCCATTGCCCACGAAGACGCTGTCGCCCGGCTGGAGCTTCCCAACCGCCGCCGAGATCGTCTTCAGCGGAGCCGCCAGACTGCCGGGATTGTCGTCCGAGGCGTTCGGCGCGCTCTGGCTGACGTGGTACACGGCGCTGAAGCCCGGCATGCACAGGAGAAGCAGGACTGCCACCGAGAGGCAGGGAACTGTCACGGAGGTCACCACCGTGGGTCGAGGATTGCCCGGCCTGCATTGTGGCCAGACCCTTCGCCGGCGTGCAGGGCCAGTCCTGCCTGCGCCGTGCACCCGGGTTCGAGACAAGCGCCGCTCCGCTAGTAAGACCAAGCGGGCGTTCACGCCCTCACACCATCAACCGGAGCCGTCGCCATGCATGCTTTCATCATCCAGGCCGCCCATACCGCCGCCGTTGACACCCTTCCAGTGCCGGATCCGCCTCCCGGACAGGCGCTTGTGCGGGTCCAAGTCTGCGGGCTTTGCGGATCCGACCTGCACGCCTACGAGGGATCGCAGCCGTTCTTCCGCTATCCCGAGATTCCCGGGCACGAGGTAGTCGGCGAGATTGTGCGCGTCAACCCGTCACCAGAGGGCCTCATGCGTCTCACGGGACGTCCCGTCGCGACAGGGCTCGCCCCCGGCGAACGCGTTGTGCTCGACCCTGGCATGCCCTGTGGAGACTGTCACCCGTGCCGCCACGGACGGTACAACTGCTGTGAGAACATGCGCGTCATCGGGGTCCATGCACCGGGAGCGCTTGCGGAGTTTTTCTGCGCGCCCCTGGAATGCCTTCACCGGGTGCCGCGAGGCCTGTCGGACGAGGTCGCGGTTCTCGCAGAGCCCCTGTCCATTGGGGTGCAGGCGAACAACCGCGCGCGGACCAGCCCGAACGACACCATGCTCATCATCGGTTCCGGCAGTATCGGCCTGTGCGTCATGGCCGTAGCCCGCCATCGCGGCGCGAGAGTGGCGGTCAGCGACCTGTCGGAAGCCCGGCGCAACCGGGCACTGAGCATGGGTGCGGACGCGGCCTTCGACCCGACTTCACCCACTTTCCGCGCGGACCTGGAGGCCTTCTGCGGAGATTCCGGGCCGGATATCGTGGTGGAAGCAGTGGGCAAGGCTAACACAGTCGCCCAGGCGCTCGACCTTGTGGTTGCCGGGGGGCGCGTGGTGCTTCTCGGCCTGATCAGCGACCCGATTACATTCCCCGGCAATGTCATGGTGAAGAAGGAACTGGACTTCCTGGGCTCCCGGCTGCACCGGGGCACGATCCCCGACGCCCTCGAACTCCTGGCTGCCGGATACGTGGACATCGCGAGCCTGTTGACCCATCGTCTGGCCCTGAGTGAGACTGAGGAGGGCCTGCGGATGATGGCCTCTTCGCCGGACCAGGTGATCAAGGCGGCGGTGTTCGTGGGCTGACGGGACCCGCACAGCCGCTTGCCGCTGGTCGTCAATGACTGCTCTTCCCCGCAACATCCCGCCGGGACGGTCTCGATCGCCAGCCGTGGCAGGTTCCTCCCGTACCCGCGGCGAACGTCCGCCCCGACTCTCATCAATTCTCGCACAGCCGGCCATGGAGGCTGCCATGCCCCTGTCCCATCGTGAAAACTACATTCGCAATGCCCGTTTCCAGGGCCCCGAGTGGATCCCCGCTTATGTCAGCATCTCGGGAGCGTCGCGCGTTCAGTTGCGGGAAGATCTTGAGGACGTCATGGCGCGCCACCCGTGGATGTACCCGGGGTTTGAGAAAGGAAAGATCGACTACGACAACTTCCAGTTCGGCAATGCCTACCGCGCGGGCGAGAAGTTCGTGGACAACTGGGGCTGCACGTGGGAGAGCAGCATCGACGGTATCGAGGGCGTTGTCACAGGGCATCCGCTCTCTGACTGGTCGGCACTGGACACTTGGCGGCCGCCAGACCCCCTGAGACTTGCCGACCGTGGCCCGATGGACTGGGAGCAGACCCGAGCCAATATCGCCAAGGCGAAAGAGTCCGGAGCACTCACGTCAGGAGGCCTGCCCCACGGGTTCTTATTCATGCGGCTGACGTACCTGCGCGGGTTTGAGAATGCCATGTTTGACATGGCGCTGGGCGAGCCCAAGCTGCGGAAGCTGGCGGAAATGATTGTCGACCACAATATGCAGATCGTGCGGCAGTATGTGGATATGGGCGTTGACCTCATGGAGTTCGGCGAGGATCTGGGCACCCAGACGTCTTCCATCATCAGCCCGGCAACTTTCCGCGAGTGGATCACCCCCGGCTACGAACGGCTCATCGCGCCCTGCGCCGAAAAAGGCATACTGGTGGCGCTCCACAGCGACGGCTACATTATGGATCTGATAGACGAGTTCCGCATCGCCGGGGTCAATATCATCAATCCTCAGGACCTGTGCAATGGCATCGACAACCTGGCACGTGAGGTGAAGGGCCAATTCTGCATCCGGCTGGACATCGACCGCCAGACCGTGGTGCCTTTCGGGACGCGCTCCGAAATCCGTGACCTCATCGAGGAAGAGGTCCGCAAACTGGGCTCCCCCCAGGGCGGGCTGGAGTTCATCTGCGGCATCTACCCGCCAACACCCGCGGAGAACGTGGACGCAGTGCTTGAGGCGATCAAGGAGTTCCGGACGTACTGGTGGGATGGCCGGGGAGGGTAGAGGGCGGGCAAGTTGCGGCAAGCCTTGGGCGATTGTGCACTGCGAACTACGGTAAGAGAGTGAGAACATCGCGACGGAGACCGGGAGCGTCGGCGTCGAGGACCAGATGTGCATCGCCGCCATCATCCTCAAGCGCGAGAGTTGTGCGGGAGTTGTGCGGGACCACGGCCGCGGGTTACCGCCGGCTGGACTCCGATGTCGACCTCGCGGTGCGCGGGCGCTCGTGAGGACGGTTCTTCGAGCTGATGGGCAAACTCATACTCGTGATGGATCGGGATATTGATTCGCTTCAGCCTGCGCCCGGCACTGAGCGCTCTCGCCTCGGGTCCTGACAACAATTCCCCTCCCTCACAAGCAGGTGCCCACGAAGTCCGCGCGAAATATCGCCCTCGCTGGTCGTAGAACACGCAATGCGGACAAAAGGGGTCATTTCCATGTCAAACAGTCAGCTCGCGCTTCTGGGCGGACCCAGGGCGGTTCAGACAGACCCGCAGGACATCTTCACCTGGCCCATCATCACCGAAGAGGACGAAGCCGCGGTCCTCGAAGTCCTGCGCCGGGGCGGCATGTCCGGCACCGATGTGACGGTTCAGTTCGAAAAGGAATACGCCGATTGGCACGGCATGAGGTACGCCGTAGCTCACAGTTCCGGCACCGGCGCGCTCCAGGCAGCCATGTGGGCGTGCGGAGTGGGTGTGGGTGACGAGATCATCGGACCGAGCCTCACCTACTGGGCCTCGGTCCTGCCCGCGTTTTCCCTTGGGGCGACCATCGTGTTCGCCGAAGTCGACCCCATGACACTGTGCATCGATCCCGGCGACATCGAGCACCGGATCACCGAACGCACCAAAGCCATCGTCGCCGTTCATTACTGCGGCTATCCGTGCGATATGGACCCGATTATGGAGATCGCCGAAAAGCACGGGATCAAGGTGATCGAGGACGTGTCCCACGCCCACGGCGCCCATTACAAGGGCCGCCTCGTGGGGACAATCGGCCACTGTAATGCCATGTCGACCATGTCCGGTAAGGCCCTCGCCATCGGCGAAGGCGGTTTCCTGCTGACCAACGACGACCTCTTGTACCAGCGTGCCATCGCCTGGGGTCACTATGAACGCACCTCGACCGTCTGCCAGGACCCAAGCCTGCAGCCCTTCGCCGGTCTTCCCTGGGGTGGGTACAAGTACCGCATGCACCAGCTTTCGTCGGCCTGCGGTCGTGTCCAGCTCAAGCACTACAAGGCTCGCTGTGCCGAAATCCAGAAGGCGATGAACTACTTCTGGGACCTGCTCGAAGGCCTGCCGGGCATCCGCGCCCACCGGCCCGCAAAGGACAGCGGTTCCGACTGCGGCGGCTGGTATGCAGCCCACGGGATCTATGTGCCCGAGGAACTCGACAATCTGCATGTGAGCAAGTTTGCTCAGGCTGTGAGCGCCGAGGGTTGCTCCATCAGCCCCGGGGCCAATTTCCCGCTGCACACCCACCCTCTGTTTCACGAGGCCGACATCTACGGCCACGGCAAACCCACGATCATCGCCAATTCCAACCGTGACCTGCGCCAGCCCAAGGGCAGCCTGCCCGTGACCGAGAGCATTCCCGCGCGTTGCTACAGCGTGCCCTGGTTCAAGCACTACCGCCCACAGGTCATCGAAGAGTACGCCAACGCCTTCCGCAAGGTGATCGAGAATGTGGACCAGGTGCTGGAGCATTTCGGCGACGAGGCCCGCATGACGAAGGAAGAGATCACCGGCAGCGCAGGGCTGTTCAACCGGGGGTAGCATCCCTTCGTCCGGATGCCGGGCAGTGGCATCTTTCAGCCGGCGCGACGCCGCACAGGCCGAACTGATCCCATCACCGGAGGGCGCGCGCACCCGCCGCCCTCCGGCTTTTCATAACCGTACGCATTTGAACGGACCTTCGGGCACAGCCCAGGGGGTACGGCAAGAGCCACTGAGATACTTCTAAGACCGCAGGGTGACACACAAATGATGTCCCTCAAGGCCTCTCACTTGCTCATCGTGGACGGAATCGAGCAGGACCCCAATACCCGCGTGCGTGCTGAGCGGATGATGCAGTTCATCGATGCCGAAAAGGTCCTGCACGTGGACGATGCGAAGCTGCACGATCTCGCCGATGAGCTGGGCCTCGGGTATGGCGCGCATCACGGCGGTGCGGGCGATTTCCTGCCCGTGATCATCTTCAACCGGTTCCGCTTTGACGAACCCGAAGAAGCCCGCGCGGCCCGGCTGAAGGCGTTCCCAAAGCTCGCCCGGTACAACCTCGCCGGGTACAATGGTCTCGATTGGCGCGGGAGCGGCTCCCCGGAGTGGCGTGCCGAGACCCGATGCGTCTGCCAGCCCGCCTGGCAGATTCACACCATCATCGGCTGCCCTTTCCGTTGCGCCTACTGCGGGCTGGGTCACACGTACAACATCATGATGAATATGGAGGACTTGGTCGATCACCTCGACCCGTACGTTGCGAATGCCGGCGACCAGACCCTCTTCCAGTTCGACAATGGAACGGATACCGCGTGCTTCGAGCCCGAGTATGGAGGCTCGGAACTGCTCATCAACTATTTCGCGCACAAGCCGGGCAAGTACCTGGAGCTATACGTAGGCAAGAGCGACAATGTGGAGCCATTCCTGAACCTGGACCACCGAGGGAAAACCGTGGCCTGCTGGAGCCTGTCGCCCAAGACCCAGAGCACCCGCATGGAGCCTGTGACCGCCGACATGGAGGGGCGCATCGAGGCCATGCGCAGGATGCAGGAAGCCGGTTACCCGGTGCGCGTACGGCTGTCACCCATGATTCCCGTGCGCAACTGGCGCGACGAAACCCGCGAGATGCTCCGCCGGCTGTTCGACCGGGTGAGGCCGGACATGATTACCATGGAAACCCTCCGGTACAACGACTACGCCCACCTTGAGCGGGACTTTGACCTGTCATTGCTGGATGAGGAGTTCCTGCAGGTCATGCGCGATTTCCAGGGGCGCAAGCATCATCCGGGCGGCGAGATCCCTGACGAGTACCGGTGGCTGGTGTACCGGTTCACCATCAACGAGATCATGGATATCAGTCCGAAGACACCCATCGCTTTCTGTCGGGAGGCCCGGGCAGGCTGGGAGCTCTTCGCCGACGAACTGGCAACTTGCGGTCAGCACCCTGACAACTATGTCTGCAACTGTGGGCCGTTCTCGCACCCTGGCGAGCCAAGGACGGTGATGGCCGCGGGGTGAAGACTGGCTTGACGTCGACCGGGCGCTTGTGCGATCCGGCGATGGGGTCCGCGCTATCAAGTGCGCAGGGCCTTTGCTCGGGGATACGACGCTGTCTCCAGGGGTGATTAGACGTGCGCACGCCAGGTACTGTGTTGGTCCTCGTGATCGGTCTGCTGATGGTGACGTCCCAGGTGTTGGCGCAGCCGGGTGCGTCGTACGCGGTGGCGTGCGACAGCAAGGGTGCGTTCCACACAGTCTTCACTGACTCGGTGAAGGGTCGCATTACCTACCAGGTCTGGCAAGACGGTCGGTGGCAAGGACCGTCCGAATTGGCCCAGGGCTACTTCCCCCATGGCCCCGTCATGTCAACAGGTCCCGACGACCGACTGCATCTCGCGTGGTGCGATGCAGGGACCGACGGCAGTTGCGACATTTTCTACTCGTGCTTCGCCGACGGCAAGTGGTCGCAACCGGTCAACATCACTGAAGAGCAGCCTGGTTGGGACACGAATGCTCGAATCTGTGCGTTGCCCGATGGGACAGTACATGTGATCTGGAACGAAGTCATGGGCAGTTTCAAGCCCAATCGCGGCGGATACAGCTCCACCGGCTCAAGCTCCGGAATGCACTACCGATGCCTGAAGGACGGGCAGTGGTCCGAAATCGAGATCATCACGGAACCAGGCGAATTGCCCGGCGCCCTGGCGCCCGACGGCAAAGGCGGACTTGTGCTGATCTACGGCATCGGCCTGGGTCCGATGGGGAAGTCTTACCTGATGCGCTGGAAGGACGGTGCGTGGTCGCAGGCCGAGATGATCCCGTCCGTGGGGCCGTTGTCCCCGCATGACAGCCCGGCCGTAGCGGTGGACGCCGAGGGCGATATTCACATCGTGTTCCCGGGAATGAGCACGCCTGGGCTCATGTACTGCCGCCAGAACGAGGGTGTCTGGAGTCAGGCCGCATCACTCGGGCACACGATGTTCGCGGCCAAGGCATCTCTGGTCCGGGCGCCGGATGGATCGGTGCATCTCTTGCGCAAGGCCCAGATCGGTTTCCAGGGCGCCCTCGTCCATGCTCGGTACGCCGATAAGCAATGGGGACAAGCCACGGTGGCCTTCAACAATGTCTTCGGCGACCGGGGATACATGGATGTGGACCCGAACGGCGTAGTTCACGTGCTCAACCCCTCGGCCGGCGGGATTGCCCATTCGTGGAGCGCGGAAGGCAACTGGCAAGTCGACAGGCCCTGACGGTCGAGACCTGGGCCAACCGCACTGAAACGGGCAAATCGAAATCGTCTCGCAACCTTGACATGCCGTCAGGGTAGGGTACAATTGCCGCCAGCGGTCTGAATGTTTCGATTTTGAAGAATTCCTCCTGGCGCCTTTGATGACGTCCGGAACTATCTGGTCGTGAGCTGAATCATGAGTCCGGTTGATGCCTCTACCACACTGCCCGCGTCTGCCCACGAAGAACCGGACCCCCTGTGGAAACGCACACTCTACGCAAGCTGGATCGCCCAACTCCTGAGCATCAGCGCGTTCTCGCTTTGCATGCCCTTCATCCCCTTCTACATCCGCGACCTGGGGGTGACGCGGGAATCCGAGGTCCAACTGTGGGCCGGGATCACCGTCACGGCTTCGGGGCTGGCCCTTACCCTTTTCTCCCCCATCTGGGGCAATCTGTCCGACCGCTTCGGCCGCAAGATCATGGTGGCGCGCGCCATGTTCGGCGGCTCTGTGGTGCTGATGATCATGGGGTTCGTCCATGATGTCTATCAGCTTACCGCGATGCGCGCGCTCCAGGGCTGCCTGACCGGGACGATGGTGGCCTCGACAACTCTCGTCTCCAGCGTTGTTCCCAGGAGCCGCATCGGTTGGAGCCTGGGGCTCATGTACACCGCAGTTCTCACCGGCAACAGCATCGGCCCGTGGATCGGCGGGGTAGTGGCTGACCATTTCGGCTATCGAGTGCCCTTCTATCTGGCCTCCGGGCTCCTTCTCATGGGCGGGCTTGCCGTGGTCTGCTTCGTGCGTGAGCGGTTCGACCCCGCCGAAGCATCCCACAATAATCGCCGGGGGCTGCGGAAAGCCTTCGGCAAGAAGGGGCTCGCAGCGCTCCTGTCGGTCTTCTTCTTCTTGAGCTTCTCGGGCTCATTCGTGGTGCCAATCTTCCCGCTGTTCGTGGAACACATCGCCGTGGGTTACAAGCCCGCCAGCATCACCGGTCTGCTTCTAGGCTTGACGGGAATTGCCGCGGGGATCGGTTCCGTCATCGTGGGACACTTCGGCGACAGGTATGGGCATCGCAGGGTGCTGGTATGCACGACCCTCTCCACCGGACTCCTCGTGGCCCCGCAGGCGCTGGTGCAACGCCTGCCGGAGCTTTTCGCCCTGCGCATCGCCGGCGGGGTCGCATCCGGGGGCACGTCCCCGGCCATGAACTCCATCATCGGCATGACGGCACCGCCTGAGATCTACGGCCGGGCTTACGGGGTGGCGCAGTCGGCCTCATCGCTGGGGTTCGCACTGGGGCCGCTGGTGGGTGCTTCGCTCAGCGCACATCTCGGTCTGCGCGTGCCATTCGCCGTCATGGGCGGCCTGCTGGCTTTTTCCTCTCTGCTGGTCTACCTCTTCGTGAAGCCCCGCGACGTAGAGCCTGTCAACGGGTCTGAGCCGGCAAAGTAGCAGGCCAACCGAAGAGGGCTTCATCCCGGCTCCCGCGAATTGTCCGCCGCCCGCACCATTTCTTTCAGAGGATACCCTCCCGTGGACATCCATTCGCTGATCCGCACGCCCGAGCAGGTCGACGAACTCTTTCCCTGGCTGCGCCGAGACCTCATCCGGGGCATTCCCCACTTCATCAGCCCCGCATGGACCACCGACCGGTCCCGGTTCGACCCCGAATACTGGGCTGACTGCTGGCAGAGGATCGGGTTCCGGTCGGTAACGCTGCTCACTGGGCACCATGACGGCTACCTGCTGTACCCGTCGAAACTCGTAGCCCAGCAGCCGGACCGGGACTACTTCGGCGAACAGGTCGAGGCCTGCCGGAAGCGGGACATCCGTGTCATGGCGTACTACTCGCTGACCCTGGACAGCCTCATCGGCAGCGAGCACCCCGACTGGCGCGTGCGCGACATGGCCGGCAGAATCTTTCAGCCCAATTACGAACACTTCTCGCATTACCACTGGCTCTGTCTGAACAGCCCCTACCGGCAGTTCGCGGTGCGACAGCTTGAAGAGGTCGTCACAGGTTATGACGTGGACGGGGTCTGGATCGACATCCTCTACCTGCCGGGACATACGACACAACTCGATCAGGACACCTGCTTTTGCGACCACTGCCACCGCCAGTACAGCGCGTGGTACAGTGGCCAGCACCTGCTGGATGCCGCGGGGACCCGCCGCCACGATGAGTTCCGGGCTCGCACCTATCGGGCGTTTCTGGCTGAACTGAAGACAATGCTCATGGCACAGGATCGGCCGCTTGCACTGACTTTCAACGGCGCAGGACGCCGCCGCATGCCAATGTACCGGATGTGCGACGAGCTTGCCGATTTCCTGTCGGGAGAAGCCCACAATCCAGTCTCTCTCAGCGTCACTTCGCGCAGCCACCGCAATGACGGCCGTCCCTTCGAACTGTTGAGCTGCTCCGAGGTGTGCTGGTCCCACAATCAACTCAAGCCCGACACGCTGATCACAGTGGAGAGCCTGGGGACGCTCATCGCCGGCGGGACCTACACCATGGGAATCACCCACGCGCCGGACGGACGGCTCTCAGAGGCCAATATCGAGCGCCTGGTTCGCTGGGGGAAATGGGTGCGCGACCGGTCTGAGCTGTTCGCCGATGCCCGGCCGGTCTACGAAATGGGCGTGCTCGCCAACGAGGGCGGCCCCGCCGACTGCGACCAGTGGGCTGCCATTTTGCGCAGAGCCCACCTGCAGTACAACGTATTCATGGACCTGGATCAGGCGAAAGCATGGCCGCTGTCCGATGGTGCTCGGACAGAAGGCCTCTCGTGCTACAAGCTCATCCTCGTGCCCGCGAACCGCCAGCTTAGCGCAGAAGAGATCCGTCGCCTGCGCGAGTACGTGGAGGCGGGTGGACGGGTGCTTTTCGAGTGTCCGGCGCAGGAGCTGGCGTCTGGAAGAACCGAACTGGAGGCGCTCATCGGCGCCCGTCGCCTGCGGGATGACCGGGCCTATGCCTTCTACCTGGCCCCGCTCACCGAAGGCCTTGCGGCGGACCTGCCTCCCGGCGATCCGGTCCTGGTGTACGCGAAGAGCGCTTGCATCCTGGAGCCTGCAACCGCGAAGACCGTGGCGGAACTCGTGCCCCAGTTCGTGGATAAGGTGCGCACCAGCGACATCCAGACGGTGCCCAACTTCTGGGCCCGTGAAGACCAAAGCGGGCGTGCGCCCGGGATCATCCAGAATCGGGTTGGCGACGGCATCGTGATGGCCTGCGCCATTCCTGTCACCGCACCGAACAAGGACGCCAGCCGCTCTCCGTGGCCCGAAATGCTTGCCCAGAACTGGGTGCGGGACCTTCTGGGGGAACAGTGGGTGTCGGTGGGCGGCTGGAACCGCGTGGAAGCATCACTGTGCCGCCAGCCGGGCCGGTTCGTGCTGCATTTCGTCAACCACGGCTTCGGGCCAGGTGAATACATTCACGGGCGCGGTGAATCGGAAATACTCCGGGCGCTGCCGATCAGGCTCTCGCCGGAGTTGCGGTCGCGCATTGCATCGGCTCACCTCGCACCAACCGGAGAAACCATCGAGCTTGGCCAGGAAGGCTTCACGCTGCCCGAATTAGGCGTCCACCAGGCGGTAATCATGGAGGAGGCGTAGGCGGCCGACGAATTGTCTCCCCGGGCCGTACCTATTTCTTGCCGATTCCTTGCGCCTACTTTCCATCGGCGGAGAACCGCGCACAGCACTCCACGTGTTACAGTAACATGAAGTTACATTGCACGACCGGCCGGGGAGTCTGGGGCCCTGGGCACCTGCCGCGTGACATTCCCTTCGAGCGTGGCGGGCCCCGCTTCCGGCCGTTGTTTTGCCTTGAGCCACCTACTCGTTCGATAGGAGATTGCAAAAGCGAGGCGACATGACCGAAAACAACCTGGTGGAGACGCAGGAACCATACTGCCCACCCCGCAAGCCGTGGCGTGCTCTGGCCTACGGGACGGCGGCTCTGCTCGGGCTGCTGCTTGTGTTGCGTCTCAGCGGGGCGTTGGTGGGCATAGAGAATGCCATCGCGCAGCGCCTGCCCCAGCGTCCGGCTGATGCGCTTCTGGGCATTGTGGATGTCTTCAGCTGCTGCATTCTGAGTTGGAAGGCCCTCACCACGATGCTTCCCGCCTTCATCCTGGGCGGGGCAATCGCCGCATTCGTGCCTGCCACTGTGATCCTGCGGTATCTTGGGTCGAGCGCACACAAGGGGAAGGCCTACACTGCCGCGGCAGTGTCCGGGGTGGTCCTGTCCCTGTGCTCGTGCAATATTGTTCCGCTGTTCGTGAGCATCTACCGGCGCGGCGCGGGGATTGGCCCAGCGTTCACCTTTCTCTTCGCTGGTCCGGCGATCAACGTTGTGGCGATCATTTTCACCTTCCAGGTCATCGGCTGGCGTCTGGGGGTCTGGCGAGCCGTAGGAGTTCCACTCATCGCTCTCCTTGTGGGCCTGTTGATGGCGCTCATATTCCGACGGGAAGAGCGAGAGCGCGCAGACGGCGCGCCCGCGCTGGAGGATGATGGAGACTCCCACGCGCGCGTCTGGTGGCTCCTATCTATGCTCCTCGCCTTGGTGGTCCTGGGCAGTTGGGAGATGCCCTGGACACCCCGGCTCATCGGCATGGGAATCCTGGTGGCCGGAATCGTCACCGTGGCCTTGAGGAAGTTCGAGCGATACGAACTTGCGTACTGGATGCGGGAATCGTGGGGCCTGATCAAGCTCGTGATCCCGGTGCTCATCCCCGCCGTCCTCGCGATCGGGGCCATCGCGGCGTTCATCGACGTGAAGCTGGTTTACCGAATGGTGGGGCCGGCGCCTGAAGGCGCGAGCTTCCTGGAGTTCCTGAAGCCCATCCTGGTGGCCGACATCTTCGGCAGCCTCATGTACTTCCCGATCCTGTCCGAAGTGGCGTTCACGAAGGCGTTCCTGAAGCTCGGAATGGATGTGGGCCCTGCTCTGGCGGTCCTTCTCACGGGGGCCGGGCTCAGTCTGCCGGGGACGTTCATCATCGCCCGCGCCGTGGGCTGGAAGAAGACAGTCACGTACCAGCTTGTGACCATCACCTTGTCCACCACCCTTGCGGCGATCTTCGCAAGCGAGGTCGGTCAGTACATCTGCGCCTGCATGATGGAGTAGCAGAAAACTCAAGGAGGCCTGAGACGCGGATGCGCAACCTACTGTTCGCCGCCACGTTGCTGGCAATCGGAGTGCTGTGTTTCACGGGTTGCGGCCAGAAGCCCGCCGTGACCGAAACACCCCAGATGAACGCTCCCCCTCCCTCTGCGCAAGGTGCCGCCGCCGATGACGTATCCGGTGAACTCACCGTGTTCGTGCCTTGCGGCATGATCATCCCGGTCCGCGGCGTCATAGACCGGTTCGAGGAACTCCACCCGCAACTCAAGATAAACGGTGTCTATGACAACGCGGGGATCCTCGTGGAACGAATGGCGAACAAAGGCGAGCAGGCCGACGTGTTCATCTCACCCGGCCGAGTGGAGCTTGGGCTCGTCGAAAAGGCCGGGCTTGTGGATGCCTCCCAGGCGAAGACCATCGGCAGCTTCGAGCTGGTCATCATCCAGAACAAGAACGGGAAGATCAAGGTCGCATCGCCGGAGGACCTGCGCAAGTGCAACCGGATTTCCTCGCCCGACCCGGCGAAGAACTCCGTGGGCGCGTCCGGCAAGGAGGCGCTCACGAAGTTGGGCCTGTGGGATGAACTCCAGCCCAAGTTCGTGTTCACCAAGCAGGCCATCCAGTCCCATACCATGGTCGCATCCGGCAAGGTTGACGCGGGCATCGCCTATCGCAACTGCCCTCTGGAGACCAACCCCGAGAAGCTGAGCACCAGCAAGGTTCAGGTTGCCTGCACGTTCCCGGCGGACACCTATGCCCTGCAGCCGTGCCTGGTTGCGACGATGAAGAACGTCAAGAACCCCGCTGCGGCCAAGGCCTTCATCGAGTTCATGACATCAGACGAGGGGCTCAAGATCATGGACGAGAAGGGTATGACCGGTTGCCTGGAGCTGGGGGAATGTGCATCGGGTCTCGATCCCGACGCGAAGGTCCGTGTGCAGGCCTTCTACCCGGACAACGAGGGGCATGCCCACATCAAGAAGATGATCGAGGCGCTGCCCGAGAAGTTCGGCGCCGACGTGTCCAGCGAGTTCGTCGATTTCACCTCGGATGAAGGTTTCGACAAGTGGCAGGCCGCGGGGCTCAGTTGCGGCGCTATTCTCATCAACGACCAGCAGACATGGACCTACGAGAAGGACGGCAAGCCCGTCGAGGTCACCTTCAAGATGGCCATGGGTGGCGAGTGGACCGAGGACGATCTGAACGCTGTCATCCGCAAACTCCTGGCCGAGTAGAAACGCAATCTCAGGGTTCCCGGAGGACCAAACTGATATGCGCGCGCTGCCTTTTGCCCTGCTCGCAGTAATCGTGGTGGCAGCAGTTGCATTGAGCGGTTGCACCAAGCCGGCCACCGAAGCCCGCAACACCCCGCCTGTGGGCCCGGGTAATGCACCAGCCCCGGAGGCCGAAATCAGCGGTGAAATGCTGGTCTACGTGCCGTGCGGGGTAGCTGGCCCCTACGGCGCGATAAAGAAGCTCTTCGAAGAGCGGTACCCCAACGTCACGGTCAAGCAAGAAGTGGCCAACATTGATGTACAGACGGGGAAAATCGTCGACGGCAAGGGAGTCCCGGATGTTTTCATAGCGCTGGGCGACAGGGAGATCATGCGCGTTGCTGATGCGGACCGCATTGACGGCGAGCCGATCACTTTCGCCTACAACTCCATCGCGATGATGGTCGCGAACAAGAACCCCTGCGGCATCGAATCGCTCGACGACCTGAAGAAGCCCGAGGTCAAGACGATCGCGGTCCCGAGCAACCAGAACAGCTCCGGCTTCTATGCGGAGCAGGCTTTCAAGAAGGCAGGTGTCTGGGACGCGATCCAGGACAAGCTGTGGCGCACCGACGAGCCGTCCCAGGTGAAAGTGCAGCTTGCCTCGGGCAAGGCGGACGTTGGCATCGTGTATTACCCCTGCACCCTTGAGACGCGCGAGGTCGGCGGGCAGCCCCAGGAGATGAAGGGCAAGGTCCAGTTGCTGGGCGAGATACCCACAGATCTCTCCGGGCCCATTCCCGCCCAAGCCGCGATCATCAAGGGCTGCAAGAACCCCAAAGCCGGCAAGGCATTCCTGGACCTGATGATGGAAGACGAGGTCCAGGACATCTGGGAGAAGTGGAAGTTCGACCGCGCGAAGCAGCCCGCAGGCGGCGAGCGCGTGACGCTCTACATCTACTGCGGTGCCGGAATCCGACCCTTCATGGACAAGGCCATCGACGCCTTCTGCGCCCGGAACGAAGGGGTTCGAATCGATGTCGGCTATGCCGGGTCCGGCTGTCTTCTGAGCCAACTTACCTTCGCCAAGCGTGGAGACCTGTACATGCCCGGGGAGGATTTCTACCTGAACCAGGCGAAAGACCGCGGCCTTATCGAGGGCGAACCGAAGCTGGTCGGGTACTTCGAACCGGTCATGCTCGTGCAGAAGGGCAATCCGAAGGGCATCAAGACCCTTCAGGACCTCACGAAACCCGGGATCAAACTCGGAGTCGGCGAACCGGATGCGGCCGCGATTGGGAAGGCTACGGAAGATCTCTTGCGGAAAGCGGGCCTGCTGGAGCAAGCCCGGAAGAACATCGTCCTGCGCGCGGGCAATGTGCCTGAACTTGGCAATTCGGTGAAACTCAAGTCCCTGGATGTCTCGATCGTCTGGAATGTGACTGCCGCGCAGGTCGCTGACGACTGCGACGCCATCGAGTTGCCCCAGGGCAGCTATGAGCCCTCGAAGGTGCCGATCGGCGTCCTGACTTTCTCTGAGCACAAGGACATCGCGACCAGATTCGTGGACTTCCTGGTGGGGCCTGAGGGCCAGAGAATGGTCGCAGAAGCAGGAATGACACCCGCCGAATGAGCGACCTGAAACGCAACGCGCAAGCGGCACTGTTCCGATACCTGGTAGTGTCGGGACTTGTGCTTCTTGTCGGCGTGATCACCCTTACCCTGCTGTCGATGGTGACGTACATAGATGCGCCGACCTTCGTGTCGACGCTCATCTCGGAAGAAGTCCTGTTCGCCACAAAGCTGACTGCGATAACCACCACGATAACCACTGCAATCGCCGTGGCTATCGGGATTCCTGCGAGCTATGCTCTGAGCAGGTACAGGGTGCCTTTCCACGCCCTCGTGGACACTATCATCGACCTGCCCATCGTTCTGCCACCACTGGTTGCCGGAATCGCCCTGCTCGTGTTCTTCCAGACGGCGATCGGCCAGTGGATCGAGACCCACATCATGCCCTTCGTATTCACCACTCAGGGCATTGTGCTGGCGCAGTTCGTCCCGGCGGCGAGTTTCGCTGTCCGGGCCCTCAAGTCCGCCTTCGATGGGGTAGATCCGCGCATGGAGCAGGTGGCGCGAACCCTTGGCTGCACGGAACGGCAGGCATTCTTCCGGGTGGTGTTACCCCTTGCTCGCAATGGCCTGGTGGCGGGCACCATCATGACTTGGGCCCGCGCCGCAGGGGAGTTCGGCCCCATTCTCATGTTCTGCGGCGCCACCCGCTTCAAGACCGAGGTCCTCTCCATCGCCGTGTTCCTGAATATGTCCATCGGCAAGGTCGAGATGGCTCTGAGCGTCACGCTGATCCTGGTGATTCTGGCCACGGTAGCGCTGCTCACATTCCGCAAGCTCGGGGGCAGGGGGTACCTGTGGTGAGGCAGCTTCGGTGGGTGCTGGCCGCCTGTCTTCCCGCGCTTCTGGTCTGCGGCTGCGCGAAGCGCGCGGAGATCATCACTGTGCAGGGAGGCCCATCGCTGGGTGCGCTCTTTGCCGACCTCGCGGCCGCCTACCAGGCCGATCGTCCAAATGCACGCATCGTCCTGAAGTTTTCCTGCCCGCCCTGTATTCTCTACTCCAGCAAGGGCGACACAGCCGACTTCGACCTCTTCGCGAGCCTGGGCCAGTTTGAGGTCGACCGGCTCTCGCAGGAGGGCGTGGCGCAGTTCGAAGAGCCCGTGGCATTCGGCGCCACAACCATCTCCATCGTGGCCACGGACACAGCTGTCGAGCGCTATGCGAGCATGGCCGCGCTGCACCGTGAAGGCACCGGGAAGATCGGCGTCGGCGATCCTGAGAAAGCATCTGTCGGACATTACACGAGACAAGCGCTGGGCAAGGCCGGCCTCTGGGACGAATTGCAGGACCGACTCGTCTATGCCCAAAGCGGGTGCGAGCTGCTCAAGTGGCTCGGACTGGGGCGGGACATCGAGGCGGCCGTGGTGTTCAGCGTCTGCCGCGAGGACGAGGGCGACGCGGTGCGTCTTGCCCAGGAGCTCCCTGTGGACATCGCGCCTCCGGTGCCTATTCTGCTGGCCATTTCGAGGAGCGCGGAAAACCCCGACGGTGCCCGCAGTCTTATCCAGTTCATCCGTAGTCCCGGAGCCGCGGAGATCCTGGCGCGGCACCATGTCGTCCCGGTGAACCAGCCATGATCGAAGTGCGCGGCGCCGTCAAGGACCTGGGCCAGTTCTCTCTTCGCGGCCTCGACCTGCGGATCGAGCAAGGCGAGTATTTCGTGGTGCTCGGGCCGACGGGCGCGGGGAAGACCGTGCTGTTGGAGTGTATCGCGGGCCTGTGGCGACTGGACCACGGCGAAATCTGGCTCGAGGGCCGCAATGTGACGGACCTGGACCCCGAGTTGCGGAACGTGGGCTACGTGCCTCAGGACTACGTCCTCTTCCCGCACATGAGCCTGCAGGAGAACATTGAGTTTTCGTTGGCGATCAAACGGGTTCCCGCCGCGGAACGCGCTCGCCGAGCGGAAGAGCTCGCCGAGATGCTGGGTATCCGCCACCTGCTTCACCGCAAGCCCAGGACCCTGTCAGGCGGCGAGGCTCAGCGGGGAGCGATCGCGAGAGCCCTGGCGCCCGAACCCACGCTGCTGCTTCTGGATGAGCCCCTGAGTGCGCTGGATGAGAATACCCGCGCAGAACTCACCGTGGAGCTGGACCGCATCGCTCACCGATTAGGGACCACGGTCATCCACGTCTGTCACAACTTCGAGGAGGCATTGGAGCTGGGCGACAAGATTGCGATCATGCGCGAAGGCAGGATCGTGCAGGTCGGCACGCCCGCAGAGGTGTTCCGCAGGCCCGTGAGCCAGTTCGTCGCCCGCTTCGTGGGCTCGCGCAACCTCTACTCCGTGGAGCATACCGACCCTGTGGCAGGGAGGGTGGGGCTGGTCGGCGGGCAGTGGCTTTCGGTGCTTCAAATCCCCGAGTTTGAGAACCTGCTGGCCACCGTGCGCCCCGAGGACATCAGCCTGCGGCCGGGCAATCTGATTCCCGACCAACCGGAAGGACAGCTGAATCTGGTCAATGGAACCCTGGCACGGGTGGATGACCGGGGCAAGCTGGTCAGGCTGAGCGTCGAGGGACGACTGCCCATGACCGTCACCATGACTCGCCAGGCATTCGGGGAGTGCGGCGTCGTGGAAGGCGGCCCGGTGACCGCGTGCTTCGACGCCTCCGCGGTTCACCTGCTGGCCGCGGACTGATGGATCACAGGCCCGGGCAGAGCTACAACCTCACCGGGACCCCCCTGGATGCCAGATATTCCTTCACCTCGGCGATCGTGAAAGTGCCGAAATGGAACACCGAGGCCGCGAGGACCGCGCTGGCGTGCCCCTCTGTCACAGCCTCGTGGAAGTGGCTCAGTTTCCCGGCCCCGCCACTGGCGATCACAGGCAGGCCGGTTGCGTCGGCGATGGCGCGGGTAAGCGGGATGTCGTAGCCGTCGCAGGTCCCGTCAGTCGCTTTGGATGTGGGCAGAATCTGCCCCACGCCGATGTCAGCCATCCTCTTCGCGAACTCCACGGCATCGTGCCCCGTACCGGTGCGGCCGCCGTCAATGTACACTTCTCGCCCCGAGGGCAGCGCATCATTGGCATCCGCATCGATGGCGACCAATACCCGCGCTGAGCCGAACTCCTTGACAGCCTCTCGAACCATCTCCGGCTCTCGGAAAGCCGCGCTGGAGATTGACACGCAAGAGGCCCCGGCCGAGAGGGCCTGTTCAATATCCTCACAGCTCTTGATCCCGCCGCCCACGGTTACTGGGACATTCACCACCGCGGTCACTTTGCGCAAGACGTCGAACATCGTCCGCCGCTTCTCCACGGTGGCAGTGATGTCGAGGAAGGCGATCTCATCGGCCCCGCCGTCCGAGTACGCTTTCGCCGCTTCCACCGGATCGGCTGCGTCCACCAGGTCCACGAAGTGCACTCCCTTGACCACACGGCCGTCTTTCATATCCAGACACGGTATGACGCGGACGTTGTCCATTCCCGGCCCTCCCTGGCTTGGTGTTGCGCGAAGTCGCCAACCACCTGGTCAGCGTACGTCAAAGGCGAACAACCGGCAGCGCTCTGCTCCCCAGGTTGCCTCGGGGATCAGGCGAACCGCGCGGCAGACCACAGGTAGATGCACCCGCACCAGGCGCTGATAGTTGCACTGATATGAGGCGACCTCATGCCGGAGGCCATCGGCATCTTCGACCTCTATTCGAAAGGCTTTGGTCATCGATTCCGGAGCGCCTGGGCAGAGCGAACACGCGGCGGGGATGCTGTGGGCTGAGGGGTCCAGCGGGAACATCGCCGGCATATTCTTACCCTTGCGGTTGAGGTCGCTGTCGAACACGATTCGCACCGCCGTCACTTGCGTCGGTTCCGCGAACTGATACTCCACCCACCCGCCCGGCGCGCACGACCAGGCGTTCTCGGTCTCCCCCACCGGACGGTCAATTCCATTGCGCAGGGGCGACGGATCGCCTTCGGAGGCGCAGAGTATCGCGTTCAGCGACTGCTCGGGAACCTTCCGGACGTTCCATGGCAGGTAACAGTCATCCTCAAGAAGGGCCTGTTTGAGTTCGTTCATCCGCTCTTCGTACACGCCGCGGGGAGTCAGACCGTTTGCTACCGCGATGGCCGCCGCGGTGCCAACAGCCTGCCCCATGGTGGCGCAGGTGGCCATCACCCGGGTCGAGCTCATCGCAGCATGGGTGGCGCTGATGTTCCGCCCGGCGAACAGCAGGTTCTCGATGTTGCGCGAGTACAAGCAACGGTAAGGGATACCATAGGGTGCGGGAGCCGGGTGGAATATGGTGGGCTGTCCCGGCCAGTTCATCCCACCCGGATGGTGGTCGTCCATGGACCAGCCGCCGTACGCGACAAGGTCTTCGAAGCGTCCCTCGGCTCGGACGTCATTCTGGGTCAGGATATGGTCGCCAATATACCTGCGGCTCTCGCGCTTGCCCGGCACGTACCCGACCCACTCCAGCGCCCAGTTGGTCGCGTCCTGCTCACAATGGTTCTTGATGTGATCCCAGACGCCGTAAGATACCTTGAGCAATTGGTCGCGCAGGCGTTCGGTATCGTGGATCGAGTCCTGCTCTCCGCCAAGCTCAATCCACCAGAAGTTGGTGTTGTTCACCTGGTGGCCCCGATGGGGCAGATCGGCGCAGGAGCCATACCGGTTTGCCCAGGGCAGCGGCACGAACTCCTGGGGAGATGCCATCTCGCGCCCCTGAATAAGGCAGCTCATGCCCATGGTACGCTGGTCGGCAATCTCCGGCTCGATGTCCTCATTGAACTCGGCCCGGGCCTCCCGCCCGATCCGGAACTCCGCTCCCGAGAGCGGGGCGAGAATGCTGTCGCCGGAGCAGTCCGCGAAAAGGGCGGCCCGCACCGTGTGCCAGGTTTCCGCGGTTCCCTGCCAGCCGGTAATCGATACTATACGCTGCCCGTCTGTCTCCGCCTGGTTGCATGAGCAATTGAGCAGCAGCGTGATGTTGGGCTCGGCCAAGACTTTCCCGTAGAGCACCGCGTCCCAGATGGCATAGGTCGTGGAGCGGTTGTAGCGGATGTTGTCCAGCTCGATTTCCTCGATAATCCCCGTCTCCCGCAGGTTGGCCCCGTGGGCGCTTGCACCGCAGATCCACATGCGCACCTCGGATGACGCATTCCCGCCGAGCACCGGGCGGTCGTGCATCAGCACGACCTTGGCCCCGTGACGCGCCGCGGCAATGGCTGCGCACATTCCTGCAAGCCCGCCACCGACCACGCACAAGTCTGCCTCGTGTGTATCGTGTCGCATCGCAGTCCGGTCTCCTGATACAGTGATTGTGAAACAATTCGCCGCAGCGCCCGCCCGCACCTTTCGGCAGGCAGGGCAGGTCTCCCCGCCGGCGGGGGCGAAATCATCCCCACGTCTCGCAGCCGTCGTTGCGGAGGACACTGGTATGAGAGCGTTGGCATGGATCCTCGGGGGTCTGATCATGGCAGCCCTGCCGGCCGTGTCGCAGGTTACTCAGATCACGGATGGCCCCGGGGATGACACCGAGGCCGCATGGTCTCCCGACGGAGCGAAAGTGGCGTTTCAGTCCAACCGCGCCGGAAGCATGGACATATACATCCTTGACCTGGCAAACGGACAGGTGACCCCGTTGGTGCAGGGCCCCGGCGAGTCCCAGTTCCCGGCCTGGTCGCCGGATGGTTCGCAACTTGCCTTCGTGCACGTGCAACTCACAAAGACCGCCGTGCAGGGCATTGAACTGGGCCACTGCGTCCACGTTGTCCCTGCAAGTGGCGGGGAGCCAAGGCGGCTCACTGGCGGAGTACACAGGGACCACACCCCCACCTGGTCGCGGGACGGTCAGTCCATCGTTTTCTCGACCACGCGAGGCATGAAGGATTTCGCCGTCTGCCTTCAGCGTGTTCCGGTTACCGGTGGCGAACCAGAGACTCTGGATGCCCAGGACGCCATGGACAACGCCATGATGCAGCCCGATATATCGCCCGACGGCAAGCACATCGCCTACGGGTTCGTCAACGGATACAGGAGCAATTGGTGCATCCGGCTCGCGAAGGCGGACAGGCCGACCCGGCGATTCCAGCTGACCAGTCAGGAGATGAGCATGTATGGGCCGCGCTGGTCACCCGACGGCTCGGTCATCGCCTGCACCGGGTACCGCCCTGGCGATCCGGGTTGGGGCATCTATCTCATCCAGGTGGCGACGGGGGCCCTCGCGCGCCTGGACACCGGCGCGGGCAACTCTCGCAGCGCCACCTGGTCACCCGACGGCACCGAGATCATCTTCGAGAACAATCGCACTGGCCAGTACAAGCTCTACCGCGCCCCCGTACCGCAGGTGGAGTTCATCCGGCCTGCGGAGCTGGAAGTGGATGAGCGCGTGGAACTTGCGCGGTTTGACTTCGCTGAGAAGCCCGGCAACCGAGTTGAGGACCTGTCCGGCCAGGGGAACCACGGCAAGCTGGTAGGCAACATCCCCTGGGAGAACGGTGCGCTCATTCTGGGGGAGGGCGGTTACCTGCAGATCGAGAACCCCATCGGCTTCGATTTCGGCCCTGGGTCCTTCAGCGTCACTGTAGATGTGGAGGCCGAGAATCTGGGGGGCGTATTGCAGATACTCGCCGTCGGAGACTATCCGGAGAGCCGCCACGGGTGGCAGGTCATGGTGGGCACCGACAACCGGTGGTATTTCAACTCTCGTGGGGTCGGCGGTGAGTGGTCTGCGGCCATGTCCAACGTGCCGGTCGAAGGTGGGCGCAGGATCAAACTCACCGGCATCCGCTACCGCGACGGACGGGTGGAGATGTTCATCGACGGTGTGCGCCAGAGCTCCGTGGGCGCACGGGCGAAATACAAGTACGGCAGGCCATCCCAGGTGCGTATCGGCACCCTGTATGACGGAAGCGCGCCCTTCCGCGGCAAGCTCTATGCCTTCGCGGCCTGCAAGGGCGTGGCAGACATCGGCGAACAGCAGGCCGCGAGCCTGAAAGAGTTCCTGGCGGATTGAGCCTGATGACGGAGGAGACCGTGGCGTCAGCGAGACAGCAGGCAGCAGGGGCAGCAACGCTTGCCATCTTCGCGCTGGCATATTTCATCGTGGCTGCACCGGCACAAGCCCCCAATATCGCCCTCGATGGCACGGCGCGAAGCTGGCACGAGAATTCAGTGGCCTCGGTACCGGTGAGTCTCGCCACGGACGGCGACCTCCTCACTTTCTGGGGCAGCAATGCGCCTACCACCGACCCGCCCAAGGACCTGGGCGTCGAGTGGGAGGAACTCGTTACCGCCGGCTGCGTGATCGCCCGTTTCTACAGCGCTGACCATGCTCCCGCAGAGGACGGCTGGGAGCTGCAGGGCCGCCGGGATGGCGACTGGTTTCGTCTTGATGCGACCGTGGAAAACACCGACGGCGCATGGTGGACCTTCCGATTTCCTCCCACGCAGCTCAGGGCGCTGCGGCTGTTGGTGACAGCTTACCGGCACAGTCGCGTCGCAGTGAGTGAGTTTGAGGTCTACGGAAACGCTCCTGAACCCGAGCCATTGCGGCGCGCTCCAGTCCTGGACGGCGCATTCTGGGCTTTCCACTACGAGAACTGGGCGAAGCATTTCCCTGCGGATGAACTGCTGGCCCGGGAAGTCGACTCCGCGCACGCTATCGGCCTGGATATCATGATCCTCTACACGCTCACGGGCGCAGATGAGACGTGGTCCACGGTAGTCCCTGACACCTGCTTGCCACAGTCGCCCTGGTGGAGCGGCCGCGACCCGCTTGAGGCGATACTCACCCGCGCGGATGCCCTGGGCATGCGGGTGTACCTGGGGGATGGTCCGCCGACAGGCTTTGGAGCGCCCGGAGATGCCCGGCGGGAGAACGCGACTGAAAGGCGTCTGAACCAGTACCGCGAGGAGATGCTGGCCAGGTACGCGGGGCATCCGTCGCTAGTTGGCTACTACATCAATTACGAGTGCTGCCCGGCGGAGTTCGGCAATGACCCGGCGATCCCGTCCAGCAACTCCCAGCGTCTCGCGCGACACATCCGAAACCTGCGGCCGGGGTTCGAAATCATCCAGCCCGTGGGCCTGTACAACTGGCGCGCGAGCCCTCAGGAGCCTTGGCATGCCGCACGGCCGGAGGAGATCGAGAGCTTCTGGCGGCCGTACATAGCGGCCTGTCCGGACGTGGACGTGTTCATGGTCATCGATGGGGTGGGCACAGGCCTGTCGCCACTGAACTACACTCATCTCAACCAGGCGCGGCTGCGGAGCATCTGCGACCAGCTGGGCAAGGGCATGTGGACCGATGTCGAAGTCGCGGTCATGGGCCGGCGTTACGAGCCCATGCCGGTGGGGCGTCTGGCGCAGTCGCTGGAGGTCGCCGCGAGGCACGCGGACACCCTGGTGGGCTTCTGCTATTTCAACTACATGAGCCCCAATAACGGACGTGAAACGTCAGCGCGGCTGTATTCTGATTACAGAACATACCGGCTGGGAGCACTCACAGCCGGCGCACGCTGAGCAGCAGATCACGAAAGCCGGGTGACGGCGCCATGTGGAAAACAGTGCTAACGGGAGCGCTCATCATGGGATTGACGGCCGGTGCCATCGCGCAGGCAATCGGGGCCGAACGCTTCGAGGTTGCCTCGTGGCTGGATCACTTCGACTTCGCTGCAATCCCGCAGGGCGAGGGATTCGTCTTCGATTCGGAGACCGTCGAAGGCTGCGGCAAGATCATTTCCCACGTTGAGGAGGTGGGCACCACCACCATCCTCTGGCGCAATTGCGCGGGTTCCACCATGCGCTACCAGAGCAAAGTGGAAAGCCACCACCAGGACGTTGTGCTGGATAAGCGCCGGGTGCCTGACACGCGCCCGGTATGGGGCTGGGTTCATTACGGAGCGGCCGAGCCAGACCTGGTGCGGAGCGCCCTGGACATCAGCCGCGAGCGAGGCATGAAGCCGGGGATCCACTGGCCCTTCGAGGAGAACCACGGTGGCATCTGGACCTTTGGCCGCTGGAACCTGGAGCATCCCCAGTTCTGGTGCAAGTCTGCGGACGGACAGATCTGGCCCGGTCGCTGCAGCATCGCCTACCCGGAGGTACTCGCCCATAAGCTGGACCTGGTGCAGGAACTGCTGGACCGCGGCATGGAGGCCCTCTTCATCGACACGTACCGCTCCGGTGGCTGGTCACCCGCATTCGAGTACACTGATCCCGTAGTGGCCGCCTGGCGCGCGCAGTACAATACCGATCCGCCTGAAAACCCTACCGATGTGCGCTGGTGCCGGCATGTAGCGGGCTACGTCACCGAATTCCTGCGCCAGATCCGGGCGAAACTGGACGCGTCGGGGAGAAAAGTCGACCTGATGGTGGGCGTCTTCGGGGTGACCGCAGAGGGAACCGCGCCACTGGTTCAGCGCGGCGCCGACTGGCACACCTGGGTCGATGAGGGCATCATCGACACGTTGGTGATCAACGGCGCGCCGTGGGATGCGAAAGATCCATTCGGGAGTACCCGGGCCATCTGCCGGGCCATCATGGACCGCGTCGACGGCAAGTGCCGCGTGCTCTGGCCGGTACGATCATACGACTACGGCGGGTACGGCATGCCATCGTACGAGAAGGCGACAGGCCTGAAGCAGCAGGAGGTCGCGGAGAAGCTCATGCGGATGGCGTGGGAGGAGGGTGCGGCCGGCATCAGTCTCGAGTGTGTGGACTACAACAACTACAACGCCGCGACGCGCAGGGTCATGCGTGAATTGGCCGAGGGCGACTGCAAGTTCGTGCGCGAGGCCCGGGTGGACGGACAATGAGCACCGTCATCACCGGGCTGCCCGATATTCCGGTATGCCCGGGGGCAAATCTCGGGCACATCTGGGCCCTGCGCGCCCTGCTGGAATTCCTGGGCGATGCGCGGTCCGATGCGTGGCTGGTTGGCATCACCGGGGACGCAGGGCGCCTGCACACGCTCGGTCCCGAGATCAGCCTGGACGGCCCCCATATCGGGACCGGCCGAGGGCTCATGCGCGGCCTGTCGTCCCTGGGACACGAGGCGCGGCACCACAAGCGCCTGGACGCGGATGAGCTGTGGGAGCCTATCGTTGCGTCTGTCGATCAGGGCATGCCGGTCCTCGCGCGAAGTACCGAGGGTCTCGATCGCTGGGGCCTGGTGGCCGGATATGAAACGGATGGCCGCATCCATTGCCGCAACACCAGCGCTTCCGAGGGCGAGTATGCCACGAGTACCACGGCGACCATGTCCGACACCGGGCTGAACGGTGGGGAGATCATCGTGATCGGCCCCCGAACGGTGGTCCCACCCCTTCGCGACCAGGCTCTGGAGGCTATCGCAGAGAAACTGCGAACGGCGTACGAATGTGAGCAGCCAGGCGAGCCGTACGCCGCCTACGTGCGCTGCCTCGAGGGCTGGGATGAGGCCCGTGAAAACGGGTGGGCGCCGGACGAAACCGCGTTTGCATACAACGTGGAGACCTGGGGCCTGCTCAAGCCGCTGGAAGCGGAGTTTTTCGCGGAGACACTGCGGGTGCTGGACGAGCCAATGCGCTTGCCAATGGTTCATGCCGCGGAGCAATTCGACATTGTGGGCCGAAACTGGGACGCTTTGCGCTGGCTCCTGGGATGGGGGCATGAGGACGCCCTGTCGGACCCGGGGAAACGGTGGGCCGGTGCGAACATGCTCCGTGACGCCGCGAGGGCCGAGGAACGCGGGCTGAACCACCTGCGCCAGGTCCTGGCGGCGAGTGGACGAGAGTGAAGCATCGGGACATCATCGGCAGGACCCGCGACTGAGCGGGCTGTCTGGTGCCGTCCGGGGATGCTGCGCGATACCGGTCAGGCGCTGAAAGGGCGGGATTGCCTGGTGAGACAGGTATCGTCAGTGCTCATCTCCGGCGCATCGGGGTTCATCGGCAGACATGTCTCCGACCACCTTATGGGGTGCGGCTTGCGGGTCGGACGGCTGGTGCGACGTGCGGTTCGCGCTCCGGACGAAATCGCCTGGGACCCGTCGGTGGGAGACCTTGCCCCGCAGGCCCTGTCCGGGTGGGACGCGGTAGTCAACCTCTCCGGGCGCGGCATCGCCACGCGCTGGACCCCTGCGGCCAAGCGGGAGATACTGGACAGCCGGATCAGACCGACCCAGACTCTCGCGCGCACCATCGCGGAGGCGGAGAAAGGCCCACAGGTCCTTATCTCGGCATCTGCCATCGGTTACTACGGCAACCGAGGCGATGAGGAATTGACGGAAGAGAGCCCTTCGGGCAACGGCTTCCTGTCTCAAGTATGCCGGCAGTGGGAAGCGGCAACTGAGCCGGCGAGCCAGTCGGGCACCCGCGTGGTGATGATCCGCATGGGGATGGTGCTCAGTCCCCACGGAGGCGCGCTCGCGAGAATGCTGCCCGCGTTCAAGTTCGGCATCGGAGGTCCCTGGGGAGCGGGCAGCCAATGGGTCAGCTGGATCGCCATGGACGACCTGACTCGCGCGATCGAGTTCGCCCTGTCCTGCGAAGGTCTGCGCGGACCCGCCAACGCGGTTGCCCCGGAGCCCGTGACTGCCTCCCAATTCGCCCGAATTCTTGCACGGGTGTTGCGGCGTCCCTGCATCGCGCGGATTCCCGGCTTCGCAATGAAGGCCGCGTTTGGTGAAATGGCCCAGGAGACTCTCCTGGCAAGCGTGAGAGCACTCCCCGCCGCACTCCGGGGGGCAGGCTTCGAGTTCGCACACCCCACGCTGGAGGGTGCTTTCTCGGATATGTTGAAATGATCGGGGGCTCATGGTCCACCACATCACTGACAGGATGGAGTGATATTCCATGAAAGCCGTACGTGCCGTGGTTGCGCTGGTGGTCTGCCTGGCCGTCTGCTTCGGGGCGGGGGCTGTCGGGTCGATTTGGTCGATGGAAAGCTCAGGCGAGTGGTACCGGGGCCTGGACAAACCGGATTTTCAGCCGCCGGATGACATCTTCATGCCGGTATGGACCGCGCTTTACCTGCTGATGGGGATATCGCTGTGGCTTGTCTGGCTCAAGGCGGGGTGGTCCTGGGACCTGTTGATGCTCTTCGCCGCCCAGCTTGCCTTCAATGCGCTCTGGTCAGGGTTCTTCTTTGACCTGAAAGACCTCCTGCTTGCCTTCATCGAGCTGTGCTGCCTCTGGGTTCTTATTCTGGCGACGCTGATCTCCTTCTGGCGCGTGCAGCCGTGGGCTGGAGTGCTCTTGCTGCCGTATCTTGCCTGGGTGACTTTCGCAGGCTACCTGAACTTCACAATATGGCAGCTGAACCCGTAGAGAGGGTGGGCCCTTCCCAGGAGCATCAATTTCGTTCGATATGCCCCGCATGAGGCCTACTTCGCGCTCAGCGTGTCCTTCGCCCGGAGCCGTTGCCTCACAGCCCGCGGGGCATGCCGCAGCTGTAGCCGGGGGCGCAAGCCCCCGGATTGCCGCCCCGTGATGGGCCTTTCCGTTCCACACGCGCACCGGGGCCGGCCGCCCACCCGGAAGCTTGTGGCCCAGTCCTGAGGCCTTACATTACACGCCACGGCCCCTATACCGCGGGCAACAGACGCCGGCCACACCCGAGGCAGGCAGCATCCCGCATAGCCGATAGTCCTCGGACGCTTCCTGCGCTTCCTTGCCAATGCGCGCGAGGGGCTGCTATACTCTCATTATGCGCTTTTCACCTGCGTATCAGGCTCATTCCCGGGCCGCCTGACGAGTCTTCCGCAAAGGAGCAATGCTCCCGATGGCTGCTCTCCCGAGCCACTTCAGCCGTCGGTCCGCGTCTAAGCAGGCCATGGTGCAAGTGGCCCTTCCGCTGCTACTGGTTGCGTTTGCGCTGTCTGCCGGCGTGGCCCAGGAGGATCAGGTTTCCGCCGCTGTTGCAGCGGCTGACCAGGCCGCTGGAGCTTACGACTACGAGGCAGCCCTGGAGCATCTCGAGACGGCACTTCAGGCCGGTGCAGCAGATGCATTGAAGGCCGCTATCGAGCAGCGACGCACGCTTTATGAGCACTTCCTGGGCATGTCCGCCCTGATTCAGGCCGCACAGGATGACCCGGAGCGCCTCGTTGGCCAAGTGACGACCCGTGGAGGACAACAACTGACCGGCTACATTCGGCTTGTGGAGCTTGGCGTGTCGCCGGACGCACGCATCGGCGAGCGCATTTCCGACCTTGGCCGTTTCGCAATCGACGCTGGTGCCGACCAGCCAGTTATCGTCACTGCCCGCGACATCGCCGAACTCACTGTCGAGTGGACGCAACCGGCGGAGAACGCCGTTCCGAGCTACTGGACGCTGGGCAAGATGCGGGCCGTGCTCCAATCCGGCGCGGTCGTCGAGGGGGCCCCGACCTGGGCATTGGGACTGAGCGCCATCGCGGTGCGCGCTCTTGACGCTGACGAAGACGCCCTGGTCGAGGCCTACCCGTCTTTTGGGCGCGCTTTCGACCCGGCCAATCTTATCTCGCAGGTCACCATTATCGGCGCCCCAACGCAATCGGGCGCACAGGAGAGACCATGAAAAAGAAGAACCAGCCGCCCCTGAGGGAAGTCACCGACGTCACAGACGACATCGATCCCGATCTCGAGGACGAGTTCGACGATGAATTTGACGACGACTATGGCGACCCCTTCGACCTCATGGAGCGCGCTGGGGACTTCTGCGCGAGAAGCATCCTGTTGACCGTCGCAGAGTCAAAGCGCCTCATCGCCAAAGGGATCGCCGCGGACCCGCGTGTGAGGCTGGCGATGCGCGAGGGCTGGGTGGCGGTCTGCAAGGGCACCACGAACGCCTACGTGGTGGAGGAACTCCTGGGGCATGACATCGAAAAGGGCAAGTACGTCCTGGGCAATGTCGTTCCCTCCAAGAACCCCGAGGCGAAGAAGGCTTTCAAGGGGTCGATTCCCGAAGTAGTATTTCACGACGGTGAGCCGGTTATGGGAATGACGGTGGCCGAGGCGGTCCAGGAGATGACCGAAGGCGACGTGGTCCTCAAGGGCGCCAATGCCATCGACTACTCGCAGGGCCTGGCTGGGCTGCTCATCGGGCACCCTGCCGGCGGCACGATGGGCTCGATTCTGGGCGCGGTCTACGGGCGAGGTCTGGAGCTCATCGTCCCCGTAGGTCTGGAGAAACAGGTGGCGACGGGGCTTTCGCCGGACCCTTTCGTGCGGCCGGTCTGGATGACCCAGAATGACATCCCGAGGCTCTGGGTCTTCCCCGCTCAGTTATTCACCGAGATAGAGGCCATCGCCACCGTTTCCGGGCTGGCAAAGATCGCTGTGCAGCAGATAGCGGCCGGTGGTGTCTGCGGCGCCGAGGGGGCGGTCTGGCTGATGCTGACGGGGTTCGAGGAAGACGTTGACCAGGTCATGAGAGTGGTGGAACAGGTTCAGGGCGAGCCGTCGTTCTGGGACTCAGTGATGCGCAAGAAGGGCTGAGCAAGCCGCCCCGGCCCCAGTACAGCGCGCAGAGGGGTGCGAATGGTGGACAGGGAGAGCGAACCCATCGAAGACACGGGGGTTGAATGCAGATACTACGAGAGCACCGATGGTAAGCTCCGATGCAGGCTGTGCCCATTTCATTGCGTAATCGCGGACGGCACCTGCGGGCGATGCAGCGTTCGCTGCAACGAAGGCGGGCGTCTGTGGGCGCGCAGCTATGGCCGCATCACCGCCGCCAACCTTGACCCGATCGAGAAGAAACCGCTCTACCACTTTTATCCAGGCAGCGTCATCCTATCCCTGGGGAGCTTCGGTTGCAATCTGACCTGCGAATTCTGTCAGAACTGGAACATCTCGCAGGGAGCGCCACCGTCGCAGGAGCTCTCGCCGAATGATGCGGCACAGCTCGCGAAGAATGCTCTCGGAAGGGGCAATATCGGCATCGCTTACACCTACAACGAGCCCCTCATCAGTTTCGAGTACCTGATGGACACGGGACAACTGGTGCGCGAGGCGGGCATGGTCAACGTCCTGGTTACCAACGGTATCGTGGAACCGGAGCCGCTGGAAGAGTTGCTCCCGCTTGTCGATGCCATGAACGTGGACATCAAGAGCATCCGTCCCACGTTCTACCGCAAGCTTTGCGGAGGCGACGGTCTCGCCGCCCGGAGGACGGTGGAGATGTCCTGGGGACGGTGCCACGTTGAGATCACAAACCTGATCATCCCCGGGGAGAATGACTCGGACGAGGACTTGCGCGACCTTTTCGACTGGGCGGCATCCGTGTCGCGCAGACTGCCACTGCATCTGTCTCGGTACCATCCTGACTACAAACTGGGCAACCCGCCGACACCATCGGCGACCCTCCGGCGCGCCTACGAAATGGCCCGAGAGCGTCTCGATTTCGTATACGTGGGCAATATCCAGATGGACGGCACGACGGACACCTTCTGCCCCGCCTGCGGCGCTTTAGCCGTGAGCCGGTGGGGGTATACCGCCCGCACCCATACCAGGGATGGCCGCTGCAGTTCTTGCGGAGAGGACATAGGAATTGTCACCTGAGCGACAGACCGGGCAACGGGGCCTGCGAGGCATTGCGCGCAGCGTATTCCGCCGCGGGGTGCAGGTCTCGGGAATCCTATGGAAACACGGGTTTGGGCCACATCTGCGCAGCTTCGGGCTGGGCCGATTCCTGCCACGATCGGCCGAGGGACAGGTCGAGCCATCGGCTGCCGGAAGCGACCTGCCCGTGCGCTTGCGCCTGGCATGCGAGGAGATCGGCCCGGTCACCATCAAGCTTGCCCAGGTCCTGGGGAGCAGGCCGGACCTGATCCCTATCGAGTACGCCCAGGAGTTCCGGAAGCTCCAGGATAAGGTCCCGCCGTTCTCGTGGGACCAGGCGCGTAAGGTCATAGAGGAAGATCTCGGCGCACCCGTGGGACAGCTCTTCGCGAGCATCGAGCAACAACCGTCCGCGTCGGCCTCCGTGGCTCAAGTGCATAAAGCAAGGCTTCACGACGGCCGCGTCGTGGCGGTCAAGGTCCAGCGCCCCGATGCGCAGCGCATCGTGGACACCGATCTGCTCATCCTGAACTTCGCCGCGCGCGAGGCCGAACGGCACATCCGCGGCATGAAGGATTACCATTTGACGGACCATGTGGAGGAGTTCGCGCGAAGTCTCCGTGCTGAACTGGACTTCACCAACGAAGGGCACAACATGGACCGGATGCGACAGACCCTGTCGGACGACCGGCATGTTGTGGCGCCAAGGGTATACTGGGACTTCACCAGCCGCCGGGTCCTGACGATGGACTGGCTCGAGGGGGTGCGGGCTGACGAGGTAGAAGCTATCGAGAAAGCGGGCATCAGCCGCGGGTCGGTGGCCGCCCACCTCGCGCAGTCCATGCTCCAACAGATCTTCATTCGTGGGTTCTTCCACGCCGACCCACACCCGGGAAATCTCCTGGTGTTGCCCGACGGTCGTCTGGCCTTCCTGGACTATGGGAATGTGGGCAGTGTAGATCGCAGTATGCGCGAGGCCCTGGTCAAGTTGCTTCTGGCGGTGCTTGAGGATGACGGGATCGAGGTCTACGACCAGATTATTGACATGGGGGTTGTTGGGGAGGATACTGACCTGCGCCAACTGCGCAATGACATACAGCGCATGATGGGGCATTATGCAGGAGTCGCGACTAGCCAATTGAGCATGGGTGACGTGCTGGAGGAAATGATGATTATCATCTTCCGGCACCGGATCACTATGCCTCCGGCTTTCGCCGCTGTCCTGCGCTCACTCATCCTGACGGAAGGCACCTGCCGGCGACTCAGCCCGGGGTTCGATTTCCGCGAACCCGCGGAGCGTACGAGCCGCGAGGTGCTCCAGAACTGGTTCCAACCAGGCAACCTGATCCGCGGCATCTGGCGTTCATTCAGGGATATTCAGCGCTACAGCTTGCTGATCCCGCGCCAGGTGAGTGAGCTTCTAGCCCAGCTGCAGGTGGGCGGGGTGACGGTCAAGATTGAGGCCGAGGAGCGCGACCAGATCCTGCGCCGCGCCGACGCCATGGCAAATCGTCTGGCGTTCTCGCTGGTCGTGTCGGCGATGATCGTCGGTTCCTCGGTGATGCTCAGCAGCGAAAGGGCGACGAGCCTGCTGTCCACGCCGGGCGCGGTGGCATACGTGGTAATCGGCGCCCTCCTGGGACTGTACCTGCTCATCTCCATCATCCGGTCGGGTGGACGATGAGCCGGAGCGATGCGGATGACCGAGTCCTCATCCTCGCATCCGCCTCCCCGAGGCGGCGAGAGTTGGTGCGCGCAATCGGCGTGCCCTTTGAGGTCGTGGTCTCCGACGCTCCCGAGCCTGTCCGTGAGGAGCAAGAAGCTTGCAGGGAGTATGCCGTCCGCATGGCCCTCGGAAAGGCGCGGGCGGTTGCGAATGAATATCCCGGACGATGGGTTCTGGGCGCGGACACGATTGTCGTTATCGACGACGTGGTGCTGGGGAAGCCAGCAGACGCGGAGAACGCACGGCAAATGCTCAGATTGCTTTCCGGAAGAGCGCACGAAGTCCACACGGGGGTGGCGCTGGTCCGTTCCGGAGAGAATGATTCCAGGGCGGAACATACTGCTGTGGCCACCACTCAAGTGCGCTTCCGCGACCTGACGGATGCCGAGATCGAGCGCTACATCGCGACTGGCGAACCGCTGGATAAGGCGGGCGCATACGGAATACAAGGCCACGGCGGCGCCCTCGTGAGTGAATACAGCGGGTCTTATACGAACGTCGTGGGGTTGCCGGTGGAGGTGGTGGCCGAAATGCTGAGCACGCACATGCGGTTGCCGATCGAGCAGAAAAACCCGGATGGGTTGAGGGCCGCTGGACGTCGCTTCACGTAGCCCACGACGCAGTCCACATTGCAGCAGAGGAACCATGCGCGAGTCCAAAGCGGAAAGAGAGCGGGCAGTACAACGCCTTCGTGGCGATAGCACAGGTGAGCCCAGGGTCATGCACCAGGCCATCACTCGTGATCGCTACCAAAGGGCCCTGGATCGTTTCACCAAGGCCACGATGCACTGGTTCTCCCGGTTCTCGCGGGATATGGGCATCGACCTTGGTACCGCCAACACCCTGGTGCATGTTCGCGGCAGAGGCATTCTGCTTCGCGAGCCCTCGGTGGTGGCCGTGGACACGGCAACCGACCAGGTGCTTGCGGTGGGAGAGGATGCCAAGCGCATGGTGGGCCGGACCCCCGCGCGCATCGCGGCCATCCGCCCACTAAAAGACGGGGTCATCGCTGACTTTGACGCCACGGAGGCCATGCTGAAGCACTTCATCCGCAAGTGCCAACCACGCCGGTGGTTCGCCCACCCGCGCATGGTCATCGGCGTTCCGTCGGGGATTACCGAGGTCGAGCGTCGCGCGGTTGAGGACGCAGCCCGGCAGGCAGGCGCCTGGGACATCGCCATCATCGATGAACCGATGGCCGCCGCGATCGGCGCAGGTCTGCCCGTCGCCGAACCGGTCGGCAACATGATCATCGACATCGGCGGCGGCACCACCGAGATCGCCGTCATCTCCCTTGGTGGCACTTGCTCCCAGCGCTCGATGCGCATCGCCGGCGAGGAGATGGATGAGGCGATCGCCAACTTCATCCGCCGGGAGTTCAACCTGTACATCGGGGAAAGCACCGCGGAACAGATCAAACTGCGCATCGGTTCAGCCTACCCGCAGCCGGAAGAGGAAACCATGGAGGTTCGCGGCAAAGACCTCCTCTCCGGCCTGCCCAAGAGCATCGTGATCAGTTCCAGTGAAGTCCGTGAGGCCATTGCAGAGCCCGTGCAGGCCATCGTCGAGCTAGCCAAGGAAGCGCTGGATTCCACCCCGCCCGAACTGGCGGCGGACGTAATGAACCGGGGGATCGTGCTGGCGGGGGGTGGGGCCCTGCTGCATGGTCTGGACCAGCTCATCAGCGCCGAGACAGACATCCCGGTGTACGTCGCGCAAGACCCGCTGACATGCGTGGTTATGGGCACCGCCAAGTACCTCGAGGAGCTTGACGGGATGCTGGTGGATGTCTGAACGGCGCTGCAGACGCGCCGTCCGGCAGTCATCGGGTCCCGCTCTCATGTCACTACGTCTCTCTCCTTCACAACCCGCAATTCACCGCCCGCTGGTCGTCATGGTCGCGGTCGCCTTCACACTCACCATCTGGCAGCAGCAGGCATGGCGTCTGGGACGCGTCAGCTTCCCCGAGTACGTGGCGTTAGTGCTGGTCACACCCGTCGCAACCCAGTTCTCAAGGGTGTTCCGAAAGACCCACGACATCGGTCTCGCGATGACCCGGGCACCGCGACTGGCCGACGAGAACCGCCGCCTGCGGAGAGAGCGCGATGAGCTGGAAGCTCTGCAAATCCTGACCGTGGACATACGTGCGCAGAACAAAGCTTTCCGACAGAAACTGGGGTTCGAGCCGAACAAGACCTTTACGAATGTGGCGGCCCAGGTAACCAGCCGGTCGTCCAGCCGCAACGAGCGTTGGGTGCGCATACGTACAGCCGGCGCAAAACCGCTGGAAGTCGGCAATGTAGTGCGCGAAGCAAAGGGGCTGGTGGGCAGGGTCGTCGAGGCGTCCGGCGACACAGGGCGCGTGGTCCTGCTTGTGGACCAGCATCACGCCGTGCGTGGCAAAGATCTCCAGACTGGCGAAGAGGGCATGGTCTACGCGGCGAACGAACTGGAGGCCGGACCGAACCGGCTGCAACTTGAGAAGGTCCGGCGCGGCGCGCAGATCCGCGAGAATGATATCATCGTCACGTCGGACATGGGCGAAACCTACCCCGGAGGGCTGCCCATCGGGGTGGTTGAGTCGGTCCGTCGTTCACCCACCAGTGCGAGCAGTCTCGTGGCATACATCCGCCCTTATGTAGAATTCGATCAACTGGACTTCCTGTACGTCTTGCGCGCCGGTGAGCAGTAAGCCGGGCTTCGGTGATCCATGCAACCTTATGTCATCAGCATTCTGCTGCTCATCATCTCCGCGGCGCTTCAGGGCGCGTGGCCCGCGTGGCTGCGTATTGGCGGCCAAGCGCCCGAACTCGTGATAGCCACGGTTGCCTGCATCGGCCTGTCACGCGGCGTATTTGAAGGTTGCCTGGCGGGGCTGATCGCCGCCGTGCTCCAGGGAGCTGCGGCACACACGCCTTTCGGCGGGCTGTTCGCTAGTTTCATGGTCGTCGGCGCCTGCACCGGTTTCTTGCGCGGTTCTCTGCTGTCTGAACGCACCGAGGTGGCCCTGGGAGCGTCCGCGGGCGCAGTTATCGTCGCCAGCCTTATCCGCCTGGTGTTCATGCCCCCGGATATTTTCCTCCTTTGGCTCAAGGGCATGTTCCAGGCGGCGGTATTCACCGTCATTGTGACCCCGCCGATCTTCTGGATCACCCGGCTCATGCACAGGCGCGAGCCTCACATCTGACCTGGTAATGGGTCCTGAAAGGGAGCGCAGCAGATTGAGAACGGTGGGCATGATCCCCGCGCGGTACGGGTCCACTCGGCTCGAGGGCAAGGCTCTCGTTGACATCGCGGGCAAGCCGATGATCCAGCATGTCTACGAACAAGCCTGCCGGGCAAGCAGCCTGGATGAAGTCATCATCGCTACAGATGATGAGCGAATTGCGGCGGCCGTCCGGGCCTTCGGCGGCCGATACGAGATGACAGCAGACACCCACCGCTCAGGCACCGACCGGCTCGCCGAAGTTGCCGGGCGCGTGGACTGCGACATCATCGTCAACATCCAGGGCGACGAACCGATGATCGAGCCTGCGGCCATCGACGCAGCCACCGAGCCGTTCTTCAACGGAGAACCCGAACGTTTTGGCACCATCGCCACGCCGATCACCGACATCCGGGAACACTTGGAGCCGTCCACGGTCAAAGTCGTGGTGGATCGCTCCGGCCACGCGCTGTATTTCTCGCGAGCGCCTCTCCCCTACTTCCGGCTGGATGCGAGCGGTGACGAGTGGCCCGCGGACAAGCCCCGGCAACATCCGGAATCCGGCGTCTGGCCGCTCAAGCACATAGGGCTGTACGTCTACACCCGCGAGACATTGCTGTGG
Source organism: Armatimonadota bacterium (assembly GCA_013314775.1). Taxonomy (NCBI): domain Bacteria; kingdom Bacillati; phylum Armatimonadota; species Armatimonadota bacterium. The sequence goes on from JABUFB010000010.1 coordinate 421,088, forward strand.
TACGCCGCGCTGGAGCCCACACCACTGGAACAGACCGAAAAGCTGGAGCAACTGCGCGCACTGGAGAACGGCTGCCCGATTCGCGTGGTACAGGTGGACTACTCGCCCATCGGTGTCGATACGCCCGAGGATCTTGAGCGCGTGCGGCGGATCTTCGCCGGCGCGCAAGATTGACTGCCTCGCGAACCAGGGAGACAGACCCAATGAACCCCGTGACCATCGTTGACGGCGTGGAACTGGGTGGGGACCGTCTGGCGCTTCTCGCCGGGCCGTGCCTTGTTGAGGACGTGGACACCACCACCGACATCGCCCTGAGACTCCAGGATATCTGCGGCGAGATCGGCATGCCTTTCGTTTTCAAGGCATCGTACGACAAGGCGAACCGCACCTCGATCCAATCCGAGCGCGGCCCGGGCTGGCGCCAGGGATTGGAAATCCTGGCCCGGGTCAAGGACAGGGCCCAGGTCCCGCTGGTTTCGGATGTTCACGAGACCGGGCAGGTGCACGAAGCCGCTCAGATCTGTGACATCCTGCAGGTGCCCGCCTTCCTGTGCCGCCAGACCGACCTGCTGGTGGCGGTGGGCGAGTCGGGCAGAGCAGTCAACGTGAAGAAGGGGCAGTTCGTGGCCCCCGCCGACATGCGCCATTCCATCGAAAAGGTGCTGCACACCGGAAACCGCCGAGTCAGTGTGACCGAACGCGGCTACGCCTTCGGCTACAACAACCTCGTGGTGGACATGCGCGGAATCCCGATCATGCGCGCTTTCGGCTATCCGGTGATCTTCGACGGCACCCACTCGGTGCAACTGCCCAGCGGCTCGGGATGCGCCTCGGGCGGCCAGCGGGAGTTCGTGGCGCCACTGGTGAAGGCGGCGGTTGCAGCCGGGGCCAACGCTCTGTTTCTCGAGACTCACCCGAGTCCCGATTCGGCGCCGTGTGACGGGCCGAACATGGTCCCGCTCGGGAGTCTCAAGGACTTGCTGGTCACCGCCCAGCGCTTGTTTGAGGTTGTGAATGAATGACAGACCCGCGAGAGAGTGCGAGATGACTGAAATGGACCACAAGGCGATCCTGGAACAGGGGCTGCGCACCCTCAAGACCGAACGCGACGCCCTTGACCGGATGATCGAGAATATCAGTGACGATTTCGTGCGCGGTTGCGAACTGCTTCTCGAAATGCAGGGAAGGTGCATCGTCTCAGGCATGGGCAAGAGCGGTGCAGTGGCCCGCAAGCTCGCCGGGACGCTGGCCAGCACCGGTACCCCCGCGCATTATATGAACCCCGCCGAAGCTGTGCACGGTGACCTGGGCATGGTCACCGAGACCGACGTGGTGATCTTCCTTTCCAACAGCGGTGAGACCGACGAGGTGCTCAACATCCTGCCACTGGTGAGCCGTCGCGGGGCGAAAGTGATCGCTATCTGCGGTGAGATGAACTCCTCCCTCGCGCGCAATTCCGACGTTGCTCTCGATGCCGGAGTGGTCTGCGAGGCCTGCCCGCTGGGCCTGGCGCCCACTGCGAGCTGCATCACCGCTATGGCCCTGGGCGACGCCCTGGCGATGGCGGTCATGTTTGCACGAGGGTTCACCACAGAGGACTATGCCGCGTGCCACCCCGGCGGCACGCTGGGGCGCCGAACCCTCTGGCGCGTGCGCGACGTCATGCACAGTGGCGACGAGGCGCCTTTCGTGGGCATGGACGCGACGGTGCTCGATGCGATCTTGACCATGAGCCGCGCATCGGTGCGCGGCGCGGTCTGCGTTGTGGACGAAGGTGGCAAGATGCGCGGGTTCTTCACAGACGGCGATTTTCGCCTCCTCATGCAGCGCGAACCCGACCGCAATGCGGTGATGAACCGGCCGATCACCCAGGTGATGACCATCCGCTGCACCACTGCGCACCCGGACATGCTGGCCGCCGCAGCCGCCCGGGTCATGCAGGAGCGCGAATTCGACAACCTGCCTGTGGTGGATGACGAGGGCATCGCGATGGGGGTCGTGGACATCCAGGATCTGCTCAAGCTGGGCATCGTCTGAGCTCGCGGGTTCCGTCAATGGCCCCTCTCAAGGTCATCCAGACATCCGACCTGCACAACCACCTCGACCTGCGCAGGGCCGGGCGGCTACGCACTCTGCGCATCGAGAACAGGGCGCTCCTGCTGGACTGCGGGGATGCAATCTGGGCGGGGAACGTCTTCGTGAAGCCGGGCCCGGAACCAGCGATTCGCCGTATGAACGAGGCCGGTTACCACGCCATGGCCGCGGGCAACCGCGAGTACTTCTTCCGCTCCTTCGGCATGATGATGAAGACCGCGGAAGCGCGGTTTCCCGTGCTGTGCGCCAATCTTATCTCTCGCGGGGACCTCGGGCATATTCTTCGCTGGACGATCCTCGACAGCCCCTGCGGCCGGCGCGTGGGCGTTTTCGGACTGATGCCCCTGATGATCCCTCCGGGATCGTGGGGGGAGCTCTTCTCCGATATGCGCTTCATCACCCACCGCCAGGCGACGGAGGACGCCCTGGAGGCCCTGCGCGCAGACTGCGCCTTCGTCATCTGCCTGAGCCACGCCGGCATCGAGACGGATATCGAACTGGCGCGGGAGTTCGGGCAGATAGACTTGATCCTGGGGGGGCACTCGCACTTGGAAGACCGCGAGCTCTTTGTGGAGAACGGGGTCACAGTGTCCCACGTGCCCCCGTACGGCAAGGCGGCGGGGCTCATTACCAGCACCGGCAAGCCTGCGCCGGACAGGTTTCTTCGCCGCATGATCCCGCTGCTTTGACTCCGTCGGTGACTGCGCCCCCGGCACAGAGCCCGGGGCACAGTCACCTGCCGGGGAGGACTCACGGGGGCCGTTGTTTTTTGCCGCAGCCCCGGCGCCACGGCACGGCGAATCTCGATCGATTCACGCGGGCCCCGACCACCGGGCGAAAGCCCAGCGTTGCCAGAGCGCGTCCCACTCGGCGAGCTCCCCCGGCAGGCAGTGGCCGGTCTCGGGCAGCATCCACAGCGTTCCCCTCCGGCCCAAGGCCGACCACAACCGCCGGCACTTCTCCGGCGTGGCGATAGGGTCCAACTCGCCCGCAATCACCAGGGTTGGGGCAACCACGTACGGCGCAAGGCGCTCGGCATTGAGCAGGGGCTCAAGCCTGCGGGCTTCTGCCACGTCCTCTTCGTTCCAGTTGTCCTCGTCACCGGCGGCGTACAGGTCCGCCGACAGGCACACGGGCTGGTGGGCGACCACGAAGCTCACCCGTTCCGGCATCAGCGCTGCCACAGTCAGGGCGATTCCCGCGCCGTAACCGTCTCCGATGAGCCCCACACTGTTGAAGGGCCGTTCGCCCTGCCCCAGCGCGATCTGCACCAGCCGGCACGCATCCAAAACGCCTCTGCAGATGATGTGATCAGCTGCTTCACCACGCGGCGGCACAAGGCTCGCGCCCTGTCGCCACGGGAACACAAATTCCAGGCATCCCGGCGCGGTGGATGGCGCGTGATCAAGCACGGCGTCAGTGATCCGCACGATCACACACCCGACGTCTACCTTTGGGAGATTGTGGTAGCCCAGACGCACCTCCCCGCGACTGGCCACGAAATTCAGCGTCCCGTCGGAGTCTATGCGGTAGGCCGGAGGGAACTGCTCAAGGCGCGACAGTTCGCCGACCCAGAACCGCCCTAGCGCGGTGTTGCTCTGCCCAAGATCGGGCAGGGGCCCGGAGGCGGCGAGACACCGGCTCGCGGGGAAGACGATTGTCAGCAGGAAGATGGTGGAGAGCGTTGATTTCATCGATGACACTGGTGGTAAGCCCCCTGACCCGCGATTGACGGCCCTCAATCGCAACGATTAAGATGAGCTATCAGTGCTTTCGGCGTCCGGGAACGCCGGCTGTGAAACCCGGGGCAACACCCGCGTAACATCAGCGCCGATAACCGCCGGCGCGCCACCGCAATTGCGAGGCTCACTTCATGGCAATCACCTGCGCACACCGTGGAGACCCGACACACGCCCCCGAATCCACCGTCGCCGCTTTCGAACTGGCCGCAAAACTCGGGGTGGAGATGGTGGAGTTTGACGTACACATGACCGCCGACGGCGAACTGGTGGTCATGCATGACCCCACCGTGGACCGCTGCACCGACGGCACCGGCGAGATCGCCCTGATGTCCCTGGCGCAGATCAAGGCTCTGGACGCCGGCATCAAGTTCTCCCCGGACTTCGCCGGGCAGAAAGTGCCCACGTTTGCAGAAGCGGTGGAGGCTCTACCGTCACCGATCTGGCTGAATATCCACTTGAAGACCACGGACACAAAAGGCAACCGGGGCTTCGAGGATCGGTTCATGGGTGAGTTTGCGGACCTAAACCTGGCAGGTCGCGCCCACGTGGTGCACGACTACCTGGAATCCCTGGTCCGCGTACGGAGAATCGCCCCGGACACCCCGTGCTGCTGGTTGCCCATGTGTCAGGACGGCGCCGAATACATCCGGCGCTCACGGCTCGCGGGGTTCAACATCTTGCAGCCTGGCCGCGAGATGATGTCTCCGGAGTTCTGCGAGGCGGTACACGCCGCAGGTATGACAGCCAACGTTTTCTACGCGAACACCGAGCAGGATATGCGGCAGTACATCAGCTGGGGCATCGATGGCATTCTCACGGATGACCCGACGCTCATGCAGGAGGTGCGCCGGAGGCCATGATCAGGACCCGTCTGGGCGTGCTGATCGCCGTCCTGGCCTGCATCGCCCCGGTGCGGGCGGACTCTTTCATCCAAGCCGCCGACGGCAAATGGGAGCGGGTCCGATCCGGAGTGGTCGACGGCAGGCTCGTGGTGAACATCGAGCCCCCCGGCACTCCCGGTGGCCGCACAAGGCTTGTATTGGACAAGCCCGAGTGGATGACCCTGGACGACAATGAGCCGCCGCTGGTCACCGCGGCACAGTTGGATGACCAGGGCCTCGACGTGGGCGAAGTCATTGATCTCGGGGTTTCCGACGGCCACCCTGCTGAACTTTCGGTTGGCGTCGTGGACGCTGCTAATCCCATCGACCTGGCGCGAGCCAGTCTTTCACTGGGGGAGGCGAGGCTATCTGCCGCACCGGCGGCCTCCGCAGATCCCGTGCGCAATGCGGTGCTGCGGTTCGCGCTGCCTGAGCTTGGCCCAGGCAAGCACGAGGGGCTGCTGACCGTTCCCGACCGCGCGCCCCTGGGAAACACCTTGCGCATGCCGGTCCGCGTCTCGGTTTTCGGTGTGCACATAGCCCCGGACAACCAGGGCGTGGTGCTGTCGTCACTGGACTCCGAGTTCCGCGTGGGCCCCGGCCCACGGCTGCCCATCACCATCGGTGCGGGTGGGCCGGAGGCATACGTGACCGGCCAGATTGCCGGCACGTGGCTTTATCCGCGGGAGATCACGAGTGTTGAGATGCTCGTTGATGAGCCGAACCGCAAGGTCTGCCGCCTGACCACGAAGTTCGGCGAGCATGATGGCACGCTAGTGGAGAAACCCGGCCGCTACGAGTATGACCTGGAACTGCGCCGAGATCTGCCCTGCCTGCTGGTTCGCAGCCGCCTGGTCAATGAGATCGCGGACGGCGAAGTCTACTGCTTCTGGGGCTGGTTGCCTGGCGAGGGCTATGTTACCGCGAACGGCGCTGCCGATTGGACCATGACCTACAGCGACCTGGGGACTGTCGGGTGGGTGTACCTGCCGCCGACGGACAAGACGAAGCGGGGCATCGGCTGGATCTCGCCGCTGGTATTCGGGCAGTCGCGTTTCGGAACGATGCTGTTGTACACGTCACCCCAGAAGGTGCGAACCATTGTCGGCGAGACCGTGGAGATGCCTTTCGCCCTGATGCTTGCTGACGGCCCGGAGCAGGTCGCAGAGGTGGCGGAAAAGCTCTCGGAACTCGGGGTCTGGGAATAGCCAGTCGACAAAACGCCCATGACAGGAGCTGTACATTGGACTGGATCGAGCTTTCTACAACCTGCCCATCCCCGGCCAGCGAGGCCGTTGTCGCCGTCATGCTGGAAGTCACTGGCGCGGGCCCCGCGGTTGAAGACGCCGGAGCCGCGAAGCGCGTCGCCGTGTATCTTCCGCAGACGCCCGAACTGGAGCGCATTGCGGGTACCCTCCAGGCCCGGCTCATGGACATCCCCACCTTTCTTACCGGTGGGACGCGCCTGCAGATTGGGCGGAGAACAGTCCGCGATGAGGACTGGGCGGAGACCTGGAAAACCTACTACCACCCGCTGCGCATCGGCCGCAATCTGGTGGTCAAACCATCCTGGGAGCCTTGGCCCCCCGAGGACGCGCCGGAGGCCGCGCGCCCCACAGACGTCGTGATTGAACTCGATCCCGGCATGGCTTTCGGGACGGGAACGCACGAGACCACCCAGCTGGCCTTGTGCGCGCTGGAGGACCTCGTGCAGCCGGGGGACCGCGTCCTCGACGTGGGATGCGGCTGCGGGATACTCGCCTTCGCAGCAGTCAGACTCGGGGCCGGCAACGCCGTGGCGGTGGACACGGACATCGTTGCGGTGGACGTGACCCGCGACAATGCGCGCCTGATGGGACTGGATGATCAGGTCACTATCCTCCACGGCGGCATCGACGTCGCTCCCCCGGGACCGTATGACCTGGTGCTCGCCAACATCACCGCACCTGCCGTGCGGGACATCGCCGGACAGGCCTTCGCCGCGCTTCGTCCCGGCGGGTACTACATCACCACCGGTTTCACGGAGCAGTTCGCGGAGAGCGTGCGGGAGGGCATGCAAGAGGCAGGTTTCCACGTCGTGGATACCCGGACCCAGAGCGATTGGTACAGTGTCCTTGGCAGGCGTCCGGGCGAAGAGTGATGCCGCCGGGTGCCACGCCGTGACCGGCATGCCGCGCTTCCAGCGGAAGCACTAGTCTCGCCAGGCAGTGGCACCCGTTCCCCACGGTGACTGTTGCGCGCGCGTCAGACAGCCGCGCCTTTACACCTCGACTTCCCTCCCCTTCTCGCCGCTCTTGTAGATAGCGTCCAGAATCCGTTGGGTAATCAGAGCCTGCTCGCCCGGAACCGGCGACGGCTTTTTCCGCAGAATGGCATCCACGAACTGCCGAATTTCCTCAACGTGTCCCGCGCGATCCGGGTACTGGAAGATATCATTGGTCACATGCTCCAGCACGCCGTCGCGCTCGCGGACCATCGCGGTCGGCTCAAGTTGGCACCCGCCTTTGTCGCCGCAGAGCACTACGTTGTGGGCACCCGCCACAAGATTCAACGCCCAGCTGCATTCCAGGATCACGGTGGCCCCAGTCTCGAAGCGAATCAACGCGAAGGCGGCGTCTTCTGGCACCGTGTACTGCTCCGGCGCGAAAGGCATGAGCTTCGACTTCTTGCTGGCGAGCTTGTTGTACACGCCCGCAGAGACCGAGACGGGTTCCGGGAAGCCCATGAGCCAGAGGGTCAGGTCGAGGACGTGCACACCGATGTCATAGATCGGCCCACCCTCGGAGAGCTCGCGGCTGACGAAGCCAAGGCGTCCGGGAACGCCGCGCACCCGCAGATACTGGGCCCGGCCGAAGTAGATGTCGCCCAGCTCCTTCTTGTCCACCCATTGCTTCATTTGCGCCGCGCCCCTGGTGAAGCGCAGCGTCTGGCCCACCATGAACAGTTTGCCCGCCTTCTTCCCTGCCTCGATCATCCCCCGGCATTGGTCGGCGCTGATGCCCACAGGCTTTTCCACCAGCACGTGGCAACCTTTCGCGAAGGCATCTACCGTCGGCTGGTAATGCCACGAGTTGGGCGTGCAGACCGTGACAATGTCCAGGTCCACCTTGTCCAGCATCTCGCGGTAGTCCGCGAAGCAGTTCTGCTCCGGGACACCCGCCTTCTCCGAGAAGCGCTTGAGGCTGTCCGGGCTGACGTCCGCGGCGGCGACGACCTCCACCGCATCCAGCGCCTGATATCCCGGCAGGTGCGCGCCTGTCGCAATTCCCCCGGTCCCCACGAACCCGACTCTCAGCTTGCCGGCCATGTGCGGTCCTCCAATGCATACGGCAATATGCGCGCCCCAGTTCTGGACGCGGAACATGCTCTGGTGTTTCGTAGTGCTGCGGCCCTGTGGGGACCCATTTCACCGCACGGTGCCCGCTCGCAAGCCGCGCGGTATGCAATGCGACGAGCTGCTCACAGCCGCCGGTCCCAGTAGTCGATGCCGCCCAGCTTGATGGGCACGTGAATCACCGTTACCGTGTCCAGCGCCAGCCCCTCCTCAATCGCCGGTGATAGCTCGGAGCCGTGCTCGATGTACACGCCGCGGGCGCCCAGGGCCTGTGCCACGCGATCGAACCGGATTTCGCCAAGCGCGCTTCCGCAGCGGCACGATTCGTCGTAGCACTCGGCCACAATCCCCCATGCCGCGTCGCTGGCGACAACCGCGACATACGGCGTGCCATGGCGCAGGGCGGTCTCTATGTCGGCCAGCGTGAAGCCAGCCGATCCGTCGCCACTCAGCAGAAGCACGGGATGGTCGGGTCGCGCCAGTTTCGCGCCGATCGCACCGGGGATGCCCCAACCCACGACGCCGCTAAGGCCGCAAGTTTGCCAGAACTGCGGGTGGCGATCCCAGAGCATCATGTGAGCCCAGCGGCCGATGTTGCCGCCATCGAGGAGAAATGTGATGTCCCGTTCGAGGAAGGGCTTGATGGCCCTGACCACGCACATCGCAGGCACAGGCGTCTCCAGCTCGCACAGGCGGTCGTCCCACTTGGCCACGAACGCCGCCCGGGCCTGCTGCACCTCCGCGAGCCACTCAGTGTGGGAGCCAATACAGCTGCCCGACGATACGAGAGCGCCGCAGAAGGAGGCGGGATCGGCGAGAATCGCCACATCCGCCGGGCCGCGATGCAGTTCCGTAGGGTCGATGTCCACGCGGATGAATCGTGCATCCGGCGCGCAGACGGGCGGTCTCCCGTATCCCATGCGGAAGTCGACGCGGCCACCCAGCATGAGGATCACGTCCGCTTCGGCCACTTTCGGGAACCCACCATTGCACTCGGCGGTGGTCGGGCCCACATACTGCGGCCAGGCCTGATCGATGCAGCAACGGTCCCACATGAGCGAGAAGACGGGGATATCGGCCTCGCTCACGAATGCCCTCATGGCCTCGCCCGCACCCGAGTAGTAGCAGCCACTCCCCGCGATGACCACAGGGCGCCTGGCATTGCCCAGCAATTCGCAGGCCCGCATCAGCGCGGAGGGATCGGGCGCCGAGACAGGGGTCGCCCTGCTCAGATGCGGGCGCTTCGAGACCATAGGCGGCGCGGGAGCCTGCGCTGCGAACACGTCGCCGGTGATGGTCAGGTGCACAGGGCCGGGCCTGCCGCTAAGGGCGATCTGAATTGCCTTGTTTGCCTCGTGCTCAAGCTGATCCACGCGCTCCACGAGCCGCGCGTACTTGCATACTGAGGTCACCAGGGCGACCTGGTCGAGCTCCTGGAAGTGCCCCAGGCCGCGGGTAGACGCTTCCGAACACCCGCTCAGCAGGAGCATCGGCCTGCCATCCCACCAGGCGTTGGCCAAGCCTGTGATGGCGTTGGTGTGGCCGGGGCCGGCGCTCACGGCAACCACGCCGAGCTTCCCGGTCATCGCGCCGAAAGTGTCGGCGATATACGCCGCGGCTTGCTCGTTGCGCACGTCCACAAGCCGCACGCCCATGTCCATGCACGCCTGCATGAATCCGTTCTGGCCATTCCCGCACAGCAGGGCCACGTGTTCGACCTCGTGGTCCTTGAGTATCTGAACCAACAGTTCGGCTCCGTTCATGGTATCGCGCGTCTCCAGGTGTGATGCAGTGTTGTCCGGCCGCCCGGTCTGCGTTTCGATGCCTGATGAGAAGAGTCCTTCAGTACACGGTCGGCGCCCGCAGCGGCCTTTGACGGCTGCTGCGCCACGCCCCGCATTGTGTGCTGACACGCAACCGCACTGCTTCGGCCCCGCTGGGAGCAGCGGCGCCCAGGCGGGGACGGCTGTGCCACCGACCGTTCGCTTCGATCCGGAAATGACGGGTACGGCGCGATCTCTCCCCTACCCTCCCAGGAACCTCCGCCCGAATTCGTACCCGTGCTGGAATAGTGCATCAATGTTCTCCAATGGCGTCTCGGGCAGGATGGAACTGGTCGGTGAGAGCACGAAGCCTCTGCCCTTCCCAGCCAGCGTGAAGGACCGCTCCACGGCAGCTCGGACATCATCCACCGTGCCGTGGGGCAGTGTGGAAGTCACCGAGACGCAGCCGATGATGATCATCGGTCGCCCGTGTGGGTCTTTCAGCTTCACCATCTCCGCGTAGCCCACCCCGTGCTCCTCCTCAAAGCCCTGCAGGCCGGTGATCCCCAGGTCCAGCAGATCGTCCAGGATCGGCATGATGTTCCCGTCGCAATGCCAGATGATGTCGATGCCCGCGTCGACGAGGGGCTCCAGACACCACTTCAGCTCGGGGAAGTAGATCTGCCGAAGCATGGCCGGCGACATGAGCGGGCCGTTGGCGCCGCAGATGTCCTGCCCGGTGTAGGTGAACGGCGGCACGCCGTATTCGCGACAGGCCACGACGATGGCTTCATTCAGCATGCGCCCGTGCAGCGCCGAGCAGTGGTAGAACCGCCGCATCGTCTCTGGCTCCAGCGCCGCCGCGGCCAGGTAGTTCTCATAACCCCACCGGTTGTAGCCGCCCATGAAATCGGCTTGGCCGAAATGTCCGATGACCAGCGCGGACTCACCAAGCAGTTGCTGGTGCGCTGCGATGCCCGCCTTGTAATCTTGCGCCGCGCGGTCCACATCGAAGCCCGCGCGCACGGCGTCATCATCCGGCAGGTCGCGCAGGGAGGCCAGCACGTCTTCTGGAGTGCGGAACCCCGCCTGCTCATGCTGGCGGGTCTCGTGAATGATCTCGCCACATTCCAGCTTCCGCTGGGCCTCACCCGGAAAGTACCACTGGATGATGAGATTGGCGCCCACCGTCTTCACGAACTCCACGAAGACGCCCTGCGGGTCGGCCCAGTAATCGCGCCCGGTCACCCGCGTGTAGTAAGCGGAATTGGTGACAAAGCCCGAGGTCATGCAGGGGTACGGGACGTCCTCTCGCGACAACGTAGCATAGGCGATCTCGCGACCGGTCATGGAATGTGATCCTCCCGAGAAGATGGGGCAGGTTTCGCCCGGAATCCCGCTTGACCTGCCCCGGAGTGCACCCGATGCCCTGACGAACCGGCGCATCTTGTGGTACAATGCGGGCAAGGCGCGAGGGGACTGACGGCCAACCGCCGTCCGGCGGCGCAGGAAGACGACAAGGAAGGACCGCGAATTCATGCAACTCAGCTTCATGACGTTCAGTTGCCCTGAGGCAACACTGACCGAAGTGCTGACCGCCGCCATCAAGTATGGTTACGATGCGGTGGAGCCCAGAGCCGAGGCGAGCCACAGACACGGCGTCGAGCTGGAGACAACCAAGAAGGAGCGTGCACAGATCAAGGCCTCTTTCGCCGACACCGGCGTGGCCTGCGGGTGCATCGCCACCTCGCGCACCTACTCCATGGCCGATGCCGAGAAGCGGCGCGAGAGTGTGGAGCTCACGAAGAAGTACGTGGACCTTGCCCACGACCTGGGCTGCCCCACCATCCGAGTCTTCGGTGGTGGCACCCCCGAGGGCGCGGATCTTGCTGATGTGAAGAAGTATGTTGCCGAGGCGTTGCGCGAGTGTGCGGAGCACGGGCAGAAGGCGGGCGTCTACGTCTGCATGGAGACCCACGACGGCTACTGCAAGAGCGCGGACCTGATGGACGTGATCAACCTGGCGAACCACCCCTTCGCCGCGGTGAACTGGGACATCATGCACCCGTTCCGCGTGGGGGACACCATCGCCGAGGCTTTCGAAGCGGTCAAGGACCACGTGCGCCATTGCCATGTCCACGACGGCGTTCCCGGCCCCGACGGCGGGCCCAACGGCTGGCAACTCGCGCTGATGGGCGAGGGCCAGATTCCGCACGACGAGGCCTTCAAGCTCCTGGCGACCATCGGGTACAAGGGCTGCCTGTCCGGCGAATGGATCAACTTCCTTCCGGCCGACGAGTGCCTGCCTCACGAGGCGGAAGTGATGCGCCGGTACCGCGCCGAGGCCCTCGCCGCACTGAAGTAGCCGCTTTCGGGTACTATGCCGGCCGCCTCGCGCTTTGCGGGGCGGCCGCATTCGACCCCGCTTCCTGGTCCCAGGAAAACTTCCCACTCGCCCGGCCACCTGCAATGAACCTGAATGAAGGGGTGTGATCACGCACCATGGAGAAGCCCAGATTCTGCGTGCTCGGAGCCGGTCACGGCGGCACGGCGATGGCTGCCCATCTGTCGCTCAAGGGGTTCGAAGTCAACCTGTGGAATCGGTCGGATGCCCGTCTCGGCCCCATCCGGCAGGTGGGAGGCATCGAACTCCAGACCCCGGAGCACAGCACCGTTGAGGCGGGCTTCGGCAAGCTCGGGGCGGTCAGCACTGATTGCTCGGAGGTGGTGCCGGGCTGCGATGTGCTCATGGTGGTCCTCCCCGCCACCGGTCACAGGGAGGTCGCCAAGAGCATTGCATCCTGTGTCCAGGAAGCCCAGATCGTTGTGCTCAATCCCGGACGCACCGGCGGCGCGCTGGAATTCGCCCATGTGCTGCGGGAAGCGGGCTGCAGGAAGCTCCCGCTCATCGCCGAGACCCAGACATTCATCTACGCCAGCCGCGCCGTAGGCCCCGCGCAGGCCAAGATCTTCGCGGTCAAGAACAGCGTGCCCGTGGCCGCATTGCCCGGCTTCCGGACGTGCGAAGTCGTGGCCGCCCTGCGCCACGCCTACCCCCAGTTTGTGCCCGCGACCAACGTCCTGCGAACCAGCATGGACAATGTCGCCGTCATGTTTCACCCTGCGGTGATGCTGGTCAACTCGGCGCGCATCGAGGACACCCACGGGGATTTCGAGTACTACCTGCAGGGCGTCACTCCCTCGGTGGCCGCATATCTTGAGGAGATGGACAATGAGCGCATCCGCGTGGCCGAAGCCATGGGCATAGGCGCCATGCGTGTCCGCACCTGGCTTTACACCGCCTATGATGCAGCGGGACGCGACCTGAACGAGGCCATCCACGCGAACCCCGGTTACAAAGGAATCATGGCCCCGCAATCGCTCATGCACCGGTACATTCTTGAGGATGTCCCGTGCAGCCTGATCCCGATGATCTCCATTGGCGAGCAGTACGGCGTTCAGACGCCCACCATGCGAGCGGTCGTGCATCTGTGCTCGCTGCTGATCGGACGGGACTTCTGGCAAGAGGGCCGCACCGTCGAAACCATGGGCATAGAGGGACTGTCAGTGCGCGAGCTTCTCAGACTGGTGAATGAGGAGGAGTTTTCTGATGCCTGAGATCCTTGCCGCTTCACTGGGCAACTGTGTGCACGTTGCCGGCGCGCTCAACTTCCTGCGTCTCGCGCGCAGCGCAGGCTATGACACCACGTTCCTGGGGCCCGCGGTCTCGGTGGATGTGCTGCTGGACGCGGTGGCTGAACGCAAGCCAGACATCGTCGCGGTGAGCTACCGTCTGACCCCGGAAGTCGCGACGAAGCTCTTCGATGAGCTGAAGCGCAAAGCTGCCGATCGGGGGCTCTCTGGCCCGCGCTACCTGCTTGGCGGGACCCCACCCGTCGCCGAGGCCGGGCGCAGGGCCGGGATCTTCGAGGCCGTTTTCGCGGGCGACCAGTCTCCGGACGAGATCGTCGCGATCCTGCGAGGCGAGGGACGCAAGATATCCCCCGAGGACTTCGGCACAACACTGCTGGACCGTGTTGACAGGAGCTATCCGGCGCCGATTCTGCGCCACCATTACGGGCAGCCGACGGTGGAAGCAACGGTCGAGGGTGCGCGACGCATCGCCGAGGCCCGCGCGGTGGATGTGATCTCCATTGGACCCGACCAGAACGCCCAGGAGCATTTCTTCCGCCCGGAGCAGATGAAGCCTGAACTGTCCGGCGCAGGCGGCGTGCCCCTGCGGAAGCCCGAGGACCTGCGTGCGATCTACGAGGCATCGCGCTGCGGCAATTACCCGCTGGTGCGCTGCTACAGCGGCACGCGCGACCTGATCCGCTGGGCCCAGGTGCACGTGGAGACCATCGACAATGCCTGGGGCGCCATCCCGCTCTGTTGGTATAACACGCTGGATGCCCGTTCGGACCGGCCGCCGGCGGTCTCGATCGCCGAGAACATCCAGGCCATGCGATGGTACGCCGACCGCGACAAGCCGGTGGAGTGCAACGAAGCCCATCACTGGTCCATGCGGGATGCCCACGACACTATCGCTGTGGTCGCCGCGTTCCTGGGCGCGTACGCATGCAAGTCCGTGGGCGTTCGCACCTACGTTTCCCAGTACATGTTCAACTCCCCCGCCTCGACCTCGCCGATAATGGACCTGGCGAAGATGCTGGCCAAGGTGGAACTCATCGAAAGCCTCCGCGGCGAGGACTTCCGGGTCATCCACCAGACCCGCGCGGGGCTGCTGTGCTTCTCGGCCGACCCCAACGTGGCCAAAGGCCAGCTTTCCGCGTCCACCGTTCTGCAGCTCCAGTTGCGGCCACACATTGTGCATGTGGTCGGCTTCTGCGAGGGCGACCACGCAGCGCGGGTGGAGGACATCGTGGAAAGCTGCGCCATCGTGCGCGGGGTGTTCCGGCAAGCGCTCACCGACATGCCCGACATGCGCCTCGACCCGCGGGTGGTGGCGCGCAAAGAGGAACTGGTGGCGGAGGCGAACCTGCTTCTGGACGCACTGCGCGAACTGCCGTCCTGTGCCGATCCGTTGTGTGACCCGGCGACCCTCGCCCATGCCATCAAACTGGGCTACCTGGACGCTCCGCACCTGTGCGGGAACCCGTGGGCGGCGGGGCAATTGGCAACCGCGCCGGTGGAGGGGGCGATTCGGGCCGTTGACCTCGACACAGGCCAGGTCCTGTCCGAGCGGGAGCGCCTGCAACGCCTGAGAGCCGCCCACCCAGACTGACGGGAACGGAGAGAGGCATGGAGTCGCTGATCCGCAACAGCACTGCTTCGGCTCCGCCGGACGCAGTAGCGCCCGATGCGGATCAGACGATGTTCTTTGCTGTTCCGAAGCGACGCTTGCGGATATCCTCGGGCCGCCAGTCCACTGCGGCGAAGTCCCGGAACATTCCCAGGTTCAGGAGGGTGTTCGCGGGGATGTTCTCGCGGGCGGTGGCGCCCACAATGTAGTGGAGCATCCACGGATGGAGGGATCCCGGCACCGACTCGCGTTTCACCGCGAGGTGCTCCCGTGTGACCAACTCGCCCGCCGCGATGGCCCTCGCCGAGACTACGCTCTTGCGCCGCGCCAGCGCTCCGGCGGGCATCTTCCCGTCGCTGTTCACCACCACGGAGTTCACGCCTTCACCCAGCGCCTCTTCCACCTGCCGCACCTTGCGGACCATGTCCCGCACGCTCTCAACATCCACGGAGATCGACGCATCCGGGGTGTCCGGGTTTTCGTCCACGTTGAGGTGCTTGCTGATGAGCACCGGGTCCATCGCCGCCACCGCGTAGATGAGATGCTTGCTGGTGGTGTGCTCCACGCAACCCACCACAGCCCCAATGCGGTCGAATGCCGCCCGGTAGGTGTTGATGACCCGCAGATTCGCGCAAGCATACGCCTCATCCGTATCGCCGGATTCCAGGGTGGAATGCAGGACAATGGGCCCCTGCGCGCCGGCCTGCTGCAGCCGGTTCACGGCCGCCTCGGCCTCCCCGAGAGAGGCCCCGATGTCGTGAAACGTCACGGGCAGCCCGGTCTTCCCCGCCAAGTCCAGCATGATCGGGTTCTGCATGTCATCCGAGTTCAGGTTCAGCATCGGCGTGCCCAGCGAGACGGCAAGCTCCAGGCTCACCGGGTCCAGCGGCGTGTGGTACAGGATAATCCCCAAGTCCACCGCGAGGCGGTGCATATCCTCCCACTCGCCCCGCTGGAGAGACAGCTTCTTGTACAGGTCGTATCGCTCCGTGCCTGGTACGCCGTCCCAGTAGAACTCCTCGGGATCCCACAGGAAGGTGTCCACGCCGTCGCATCCAGCCTCCGCCGCAGCACGCAGGAGCAATTCCATCTTCTCCGCACTGCCCAGATGCGAGCAGCCGACCTCCGCGGTCAAGAAAATCGATTCCCCGTATCCGATGCGCCTGTCGCGCACCTCGATGGTCGTCGCTTTCATTCCGTCGCTCCTGACTTTGCCCCCGGATTGCCACGGTCCAGGCGCACGGATGCCCGGCGCCTGAGGTGGCTTTCCGCCGCGAGCGCAGCGGTCGCCCCCTCCGCCGCCGCGACCACCATCTGGCGCACCTGTTTGCTGCGCACGTCACCGGCCGCGTACACGCCCGACACTGCGGTCCGGCACAGGTCGTCCGTGATGATGAACCCCTTGGCGTCCGTCTCGAGGGCGTCCATCAGGAACTCTGTCGCGGGCGCGGCGCCGCGCAGATAAAGGAAGATTCCCGACGCTTCGAGCACATGCTCGTTCTGGTCCCCAGTGAACCGTGCGCCGATGACCTGGTCGTCATCGCCGAGGATTTCCTGGATCTTCATCCCACAGCGCACTGATATGTTTTCGGCGGACTCCAGGGCAGCGAGCAGTTCCGGGTCCACGCGAACCTCGGGCATTCCGGTCACGAGGTGCACCGAACTGGCGATAGTTGACATGTTCAGCGCCTCTTCCACCGCCTGGTCGTCGTCTCCAACCACCAGCACATTCTCGCCGCTGTAGAATGGCCCGTCGCACGCGGTGCAGTAGCAGACCCCGCGCCCCTGGTACTCTTCCTCGCCCGGTAGCCTGCCAGCGGGAGCCATGGCGCCGGTGGCCACGATCACCTCGTGTGCGGCAAGGACTTCGCGCCCGGCGTACACGAGCTTCACTTCGCCGCTGAAGTCCACGCCGGCCACAGACGCGATGACGTGGCGGGCACCGGCGGCAACGGCCTGGCGGCGAATCAGCTCAACGAGGTCGCGTCCCTGGATCGGCTCCGCCTGTCCCGGAAAGTTGGCCACGACAGGCGCCTGGGCAGCCATCCCCGACAGCTCGGTGGGGCTGACCACCACCGTGTTCAACCCCGCGCGGGAGGCGTAGAGGGCCGCGGTCAGCCCGGCGGGCCCGGCGCCAATGACGCACAGGTCGCAGTTCGCTTCAGTCTCGGCCATCGCTCATCACCGTCCCTTGAGCGTCATTCCCAGGTCAGGATTACCTTCCCCGCAGTCTGGTCGATCATCCCGTCATACGCCGCCTGCGCCTGTTCGGGTGGGTAGATGCCAGTGATCAGCCGGTCCACATCCAGCCCGCTCTGGTACATGCAGAGCATGTCGTCATACCACGCCGGGTGCGCCACCCAGTTGCCCATCATTCGCATATTGCGCTTGATGATGAGCCTCTGCGGGTCGATGCTCTGCTTCCCGTGACCCACGCAGACGATGATCCCCTCGGGCTTCGTGGCATCCATCGCCACGTCAAGAGTGTCTTGCCTGCCCGCGCACTCGTAGACCTTGTCCGGGCCCCACCCGTCGGTCATGTCCTTGAGCAGGCCCACCATGTCATCCGTCGCGGCCGGATCGATGGTCTGCCAGGCGCCCATCTTCATGGCAAGATCCCTCCGAGCCTTGCTGGGCTCGACCGCAATCACCTTCGCCCCCAGGAAAGCCTGCACGAGTACCATACCCAGACCCACCGGGCCGCAGCCGAACACGCAGGTGATGTCTCCGGGCTCGAGACCAGAACGCATCGTGGCCCCGTAGGGCACCCCGAGACCGTCCCCGCAGAGCAAGACCGCTACCGGATTGCTCACGTCATCATCCAGTTTCACCATGCTCGCGGCCTTGGAGACACAGTACTCCGCGTGGGTGGAGCTGGGCGTGCCCACCTCGCTGCAGAAAGTGTCCTTGCCGATCCGGCACCATCGGCACTTGCCGCAGCCCTGGAGAGTGAACACGCCGACGCGGTCCCCCTCTTCCCACTGTGCGTGGCCGTTGGGGTCGGCAATGATCCCCGCCACCTCATGTCCCGCGTTCATTTCCATGCCCTTCTCCCCGCGCACTGCGCCCATCTCGCTGCCGCAGACCCCGCTGGCTGTGACCTTGACCAGCACTTGATTCTCGTTGGGAACGGGCACCGGGTACTCATCGATTTGCACTTTTCCGTTGCCCAGTATGTGTAGCGCGCGCATGGCTGACTGCTCCTTTACTGATGAAAGGCCATACGGCCCGAAGTCCGGCACCTGGGCAATTCCGCACTGTGGCCCAGACTCCTCCCGTCGAGCAACCGGAAGGAACCGTTTGTGCACCCCCCCGCTAGCCCTCTATCTATCCCCGGGTAATCTGCGCCCCTGCACGGTTGTGAGAGATCGGGGCGTGTCATTCGGATAGCGTCACGTGGAGGGGTATCGATGGTCGGTTTCCCCAGGGACATCGAGAGCCTCCTTGGCGCCCATTACCCGGGCTTGTCCACAGCGCAACGGCCCTAAGCCTGCCCAGGACATCACTCCTCGATGACCACTACGCTGTGGATATGAACCTGATCCAGGGTCACCGTCAGCACTCCGTCCGCCCAGGACCACTCGAATCGGTCGCCCGCAGGCACCACCGTCACCGACTTTGGTTCCTGCGCCAACTTCACCCGCAGACCCACATCCGGCACCGGCGGCAGGTAGTCGACAATCACCCGGCGGGGCATGAGCATTTCCCCCGCTCCCCGGTTCAGCAGGTTCGCCACGATCTGCCCCGGCCGTCTCCTCAGGACCAGCTCAACCTGCGCGGGCGCATCGATCTCCGCCGCCCAGTCGATCCCCAGGTCCGAGACGATATTGGCGATGAAATCCCGCAGCCACGGGTAATGACCGGCAAAGTAGTTGCGGAAGATCGGGCCGTGGATTGCGGTGATGGTCCCCTTGCCCACGCTCCTGCGGGTGACGATCACTGCATCCGTGGTATCCTTCGCCGGTTCCTCGTTCGCCAGCTTGTACGCCACCGCAACAGTATCCGCCCCGGGCTCAACCGCCTGCCAGTCTCCGTAGACGCCCACCGTGCGACCGTTCACTTCCAAGTAGCACGGGCCGGTGTCGGGGTCGAGGTTGGCCGGTTCGCCGACTTCCCGCGGCGTGCACCCCACCAGCCCCGGCGTCTCACGGCTCAGATGCCCGCCGGACAGAATGACATGCCCTCCGCTTTCTGCAAAGGCTTCCAGGAAGGCGACCATCTGGGCGCTCAGGCCGTCCTGCTCGGGCGCAACGAGAAGCCTGTAGTCACAACCGCGCTCCAGTGCGATCTCTTCGGTGAGGATATCGGTAGACCGCCCGGTCTCCAGCAGCGCCTGCAGGCTGCCCTCAATCGGGTCCACGGCAGCCGCGTAGTTGAACAGCGGAGCATTGTGGCGGTAGTAGGTGTCCGCGAGGTGCAGGATTGCGGCTTGTGGGAGGGTCTGTGTCTTGAAGGCCGCTGCCTGACGTTCACGGCAGAATTGGGCGACTTCGGCGAGGATCTCATGCCTCCAGCCAACCAGCCAGCCGGAGCGCTCCGGCTTCTCGTAGAGCATCACCGCGCCGCCAAGAGCCACAACTTCGGCCACCTCCTGCTTCAGATGCTCCGCAGTCTTCACAGTCCACGGCTGCTCCCCCCGCATCTCGCCGGCCTTGCAGAAGTCCCAAGCCATGAGGTCCCAGGTGATCCCTCGCGCGTCGAGAATGCGGCCTTCGAGCGCCGCCCGGTCCGCTCCCCAGATCCAGGTGTAGTCGCCGCTCAGGTAGTCCACGGGGGCCCTCACAGGATCCGGCTGCCGGATGGTGTACATCCAGTTGCTGCAGACACAGCAGTCCGGCTTCACTGAGTGGCAAGCATCGGCATATTCGGTGACATGCTCCACGAACAGATCGCGGTGGAAGCGCAGCCAGTCGTCCCAGTTGGCCTGCCCCGGCTCACGGGGGATCTCGGTGATCCCGGTTCGTCTGGAAAACTCCTGGATGCAATCGTCGCAGTAGCACGGCGCCGACGCCCAGTTTTCACCGTCTACCCAGAAACCATCCACATCGTACTTCTCGATCAGTTCCAGCATCTGCGGTATCATCAACTCGCGCCGATAGCCGCTGAGCGGGCACGTATTGTTGGGATCGCGACTGCCATCGGCGTTCACGCGCCCCCACTCAGGGTGCAACTCGATTGCACGGGTGTCCCAAACCCCCGAATAGTGCATGCCAAGGCGGATCCCCAGCTTGCGAGTGACGTCGCGATGGATGCGC
Source organism: Armatimonadota bacterium (assembly GCA_013314775.1). Classification (NCBI taxonomy): domain Bacteria; kingdom Bacillati; phylum Armatimonadota; species Armatimonadota bacterium. The sequence goes on from JABUFB010000010.1 coordinate 441,420, forward strand.
AGCGCGTCTTTCACCACACCGGGCGATGTTGAGCCGACCTCGGTGGGCCAACTCGTCCAGCCCGCATGGCCCTTGCAGTCACATTGAATCCAGTCCGGACCCACCCGGCGCAGGCGCTCCTCCAGATGTTCCGGGGTGAGTTCCGCGCCGAGATTGGTGTCCGTCTCCCGTGCGTGCAGGTCGTAATGGATGCCGTAGAACACGTCCTCATGCCAGTTTCGCTTTCGCTCACTCACGGAAATGGCCTCCGTTGACGGCGGATGATCGGGATGCGGTCAGGAAGTTCGCTGGTCTCGGCAACGGGACCTTCGCGTGGCCCCAGACCCCGCTGAATCGCCGATTCGCGCTTGCTTTCGGGGGGCAATTGTGGTATATGTATCGCTCGCCCAAGGACGAATGCCCTCTACGCATGTCGTCGGCGGAGTGACGCCGGCGACGTCGTGTCTTGCGTGGGCCAGATAAACTACCGACACCGGAGATTCTTGATGCCACAGCTACCGTCCATGAGGAAGAGACTCCGCCAGGCGCAGGTCCGCACTGAGCGCAACCGTGCGAAAAAGAAAGCCATGCGCCTTGCCATCCGCAAGGTTCTCGATGCCGCCCGTGCGAACGACGCGGATGCCCTGGCTGCTGCGATCCCCGCAGCCCAGAAAGCCATCGACAAGTGCGCGAAAGTCAACGCGATCCACAAGAACATGGCTGCCCGCCGCAAGTCCCGGATGATGAAGCGCGTCGCCTCCCTAATGTCTTCCGGGTAGCAGTCATTCTGACAGCGGTCCACGCAACCCACCGCCGACACGACACGCCGGCGCCCTTGTTTCGAGGCGCCGGCGTTTGCTCTTGCCCGTCTCGGATCGGCTTACAGACCGCTTGAGGGGTCTGTGGTCAGAAGCAGTCCACCGATGACCCCGGCCCCGGGAAGCTCCCCAATCTCCACTCTGATTTCGCCCGTGGGCAGTTGCACCGGGCCAACATTGACCCACGTGGCCTCCGCAGACGTCGCGGGCCTCGTGACCGGATCCCGGCTGATACGCACGGGCGGGATTTCACCCGGCCCCAGCATCTTCACCCACACGCAATATGTGCCCGCATCCGAGACCTCCACGTTCCACCCGGCAGTTCCGGGGCCCTGGAGTGCCTGGACTCCCGGCAGGTCGGGGTGAGCCACGAGCCTCGCGCCGCCGGATAGTCCCGCTGCCCCGACTGCCAGCCGCATATAGGTATAGCTACCGGTGTCGTCCGCCAGGTCCACCGGGACAATGCTGACATCGTCAAGATACATGTCCACCGTGACAGAGTCCTTCGTCCGGGTGTTGAGGGCCAAGTAGTTCCGGTCGTTGTAGGCCGGCGTCTCGAAGTCTACCGTGAGCCTCTGCCACGTTCCGCTCTGCGCCAGGTCGTAGGCATTGGTCGTGGCAGAACCGCGCGATCCTGATGCGTCCCTGAACTGGATGCGCATGGACGGACCCGGCGCGCCCTCGGATATGCTGTTTACCTTCAGCCACGCGTTCAGTCGGTATTTCGTGCCCGGCTTGAGCCACATGATTTCGTAGGAAGACCCGCCCGTGTCGTAACTGGTGTTCACGTACTCGTTCTGGTTCGCCACAGTCCCGAATATGCGCAGGCTGGCCCGTCCCGAATGCCGCTCATCCAGGCTCTGCTCGACTTTCCAACCCCGTGACGGCCACCCGGCGATGTTCTCCTCGAAGTCCGGATTCGGCACCAGCGTAGGCAGCTGCCTGCGCGCCGGGCTGCGAAGCGCCTTGTCGATGCGCTCCAGGTACTCGCGGAAGAGCGGCCCTGGCATCTGTCCCAGTTCGTGCAACGCCTGAGCCGACGCGCACAGGGTATATCCCGCGCTCTTGCCGCCGGTGGGAAGGCTGCTCCACCCTGCGGCCATGGACTTGCGGCAGACTTCGGCAAGCGCTTCGTCCTGGGCGTGCCGCGCCGCGAAGGCCATGCCTTGCATCTGAATCCACGCCCGACCCGGTCCCGCGCTGGTGTTGGGGCAGGATGTGTACCGGAAACCCAGAGCCTCCGGCACCCACATGGTCTCCATGATGAACCGCGCGGTCTTCACGATGTCCTGTGCGATGGTCTCGTCGCCGGTCTCGTCGTAGTACATCTTCTGCGCCGTCATCTGCACGCCCAGCATGAATCCGGCTTCACCGTAATGCTTCTGGTCCTCCGGGCAGTCACAGTGGCCATTGGGCAGCTTGTGGTAATGGAACCCGTGGTCGCCCGTTTCCAGCGATTTCGCATGCACCGCTTCAAGAATGATCCGCGCGGCATTCAGGTAGTACGGGTCTTCAGTGGCCAGAAACGCGGCCATCTGCATCTTGCCGACCCACCCGGGCTCGCGCGCGTTGTAGAACGTATAGTTGGTGGTGCCCGGCCCCCCATAGTTGTCGGCGATCAACCGCGCGGTTTCATACGACCTTCGGTCGCCACCCATCAGATAGTGCTCGAACATCCCCTGGCACCACACATGCCCGCGGTTGTCGGACCAGCCGGGCGATGCGTACACCTTCATGCCCTTGTACTCGGGCGGGTAATACCCTGCAGTGTGCCCGATACTGTGGGTCCATTGCTGCCCCACGCGGCGCGGGTCGTCAGCATGGTGCCGCGTATCGACGTCGCGCTGATGACGCACGGCTTCTTCCGCCCGGCGCCAGAATTCCGGCGTTCCGGTGCGCGCAAACTGCGTCAGGAATCCGTGGCCCAGATCGTACTCCAGGTTGCCCCAGTTCCAGGTGCGCTCCCCATGCCAGTCACCGAAATTCATCATGCCATACTCGCGGGAGGCATCGCGCTGCTCGAGGAACCGGCGGATACCGGTTTCCAGTGACTCGTCATAGCCTGGGAACTGGTCCCGGGTAGACACCGCAAGCCCCTGCAGAGCGCGGGAATCTTCCACCCATTGTGGCGGCACGGACGCCACCGGGCGCTCGCCGAGGAGCGACTCCGCCGCTTCCGCATTCTCCCGGCACAGCCATAGCTCCCAGGTCTTGCTGAAGCCCTGGCGGACGGTGTGCAGGCCGTCGCGGATGTGATAGTACAGTTTGTCTTCATCCTTGCGTCCCGCGTAGAAGCCTTCAGGCAGTCGAGGGCAAAGGCCGAAGTGAGCGATGCCTCCACGCAGTTCCACGGACGCAGGCCACTGCTCCCAGAAGCTCCGCAAGAGCGCCCGGTCGCCGCCACCGAGAGCGAGTGCGCCTTCGATCCGCTTGCCTTTGTCGCCGGCGGGTTCGGTGATCCATTCGAAGTCCTCGCGCTGAAGAACCCGCTCGCCCTCTTCGAGGGTCACGGATGCCTCGCCCTCGCCCACTGTCACCGCTTCGCTCCCGGCTCCCCGCAGTCCCAGCTCGAGGGACTGGATGGCGGTGAACTCCTGCCGCGTGTTGTCGTTCTCCACGGTGTAATCCACCCGCGTGCAGCCCAGACCCTCCCAGACGTGAAAGCGCATCGTGTACGCCCAAAGGCGCGCGCCATCCTCGGCCACATGATGCCCCTCGATACGCAGGACGGACTTCACCGGCCCGACTTCCTCCAGGGCCTGCTCGTCGACTTCGTCCTGGTAGACCTTGCCCTCGCTGTCCACCAGGCGCACGAATACTGGCAGGGGCAGGGCGCTCATGCCGAAGGGCACGATGTCTGGACCGTAATCCTGCCGCGTCACGGAGGCGCCGTACTCCAGCACCGCCTCGCTCTGGTCTGCCGGGGCAAGGAAGTCCACCCGCAGCCATTTGACGCTCTGGTCCGACCGCCAGCGGGTGACCGCAACCGCCTGCGACGCGATCTCCTCACCGTCCACCAGCACCCGTACCCGCGCCGGATCACCCAGTTCCCCTCGGGCGAATGGCACGCCGAGGGTGTACGGTATCCGCGGAAGCTTCCAGTCCCCCGGATGCAGGCGCACAGGGATCCGGGCGGCGTCGGGCCGGGTTGCGGGAGGTTCCGGTCTGTCCACCGTCACTGTATCCGAAACAAAGCTCTTGCCCCCACGGGTCTCTCCGACTACACGCAGCTGCACGGGCCAGCTCTCGATGCCTTCAATGTCCGCGCGGTGGTTGTTGGCCCAACCGGTGCCGGGGTCCGAGCTGTTCGTGCCGCCCCTGAGCGACGACGGATCTTCTTCCACGGTCATGCCCAGTTCCGGGGTGGGGCCGTATTCCACGGAACACTTGGCGGGGTCGCCTTGAGCGGTGATCCAGCGCACATGAACGACACCGTCCAGGTCCGCCCAGGCGTCCAGGGACACGAGAATTTGGTCCTGCCCCACAGCGGGCACGGCGAGGGTGAACAGGCAAGGCGCAACCATGAGACAATGTCTCAACATTCCTTGTACCTCCCAGCCGGTTTTCCGATCCCCGACCGCAATTTGCTCTCATGCGGGCAGATTGACCGCGCCTCCGCGTCTTTCCTGCCTGGAGAGTGGAGTCCGTACCAAAGTCTAATGCCGGGGCGTGAATTTCGCTGAGAACGCAGGGAGCTACCCTTTGTTCGGAGAACGGTAGGTTGTCACCCAAAACCAATCTCCGAGGGGGTAGCTCCGTGAGCACAG